>NZ_JBGQQZ010000097.1:0-6179 GCF_045528575.1 Ruoffia sp. FAM 24228 | reverse complement strand
AGTCTGTAAGATATCTGTAGTAAGATTGTTCATAGGGAAGTCCTCTTTTCTGTGAATTTAGTGTGGTAACTCTATTCTACAGAAGGGACTTCCTTTTTTCTATTTACACAAAATATTTTACACTCTCCAAATTTGTTTCATGTATGGTAAAATAGGTGAACATTTTAAAAAATTTAAATTGTTTAAGGAGGTATAGATATGGAATGGATTAAATTAATAGGTATTGTCATTATCATATTAGGTTTTATTCTAAAATTTGACACAATCGCAACTGTTGTTGTCGCAGGACTTGTTACTGCATTAGTATCAGGCATTTCATTCATAGAATTTTTAACGATACTCGGAGAGGCATTTACGAACCAGCGTTTTGTAACCTTGTTCTTCTTAACTTTACCGATGATCGGCTTGTCAGAGACGTTTGGTCTAAAAGAACAAGCGATTCGATTTATTGAAAAGATTAAAGGGCTCTCAACAGGTGGCTTGTTTACAGTGTATCAGGCGATTCGTGAATTATCGGGATTTTTCTCAATTCGACTTGGTGGACATCCACAGTTTGTGCGTCCATTGATCTATCCAATGGCAGAAGCAGCAGCGGAGTCAGATACGGATGATAAATTAGATGAAGACGACGTTGAGAAAATTAAAGCACGCGCATCTGCAGCGGATAACTATGGTAACTTCTTTGCGCAAAATACATTCGCAGGATCTGCCGGAATTCAATTAATCAGTGCAACATTGATTGACTTAGGTTTAAACGGTAACCAAAGCTCATTAGCCATTGCGTCAATCCCAATTGCAGTGATTGCATTAGTATTAGCTGCCATTTTCAACTGGCGTTTTGACCGTCAATTACGTAAAAAAGCGAAAGCTAAAAAGTAGGAGGAGAAATCAATGGAACAATTTGCAAGTACAGTTTTAGAAAGTACGTATATCGTCATTGGTTTACAATTACTTTATACAGCTTACCGTGTATTCAACGATGAGACGAATCCTACACGTATCGGAACGACATTATTTTGGGCGATTCTAGGAGTCCTATTCGTTGGTGGTAGTTATATTCCCAATATCATTAATGGAGTATTAGTGTTGATCATTGGGGTAATTACTTTATTCAAACAAGTATCGATCGGAGAAATCAAAGCCACACCGGAAAAAGAAGTTAAAGAGAATGCTGATAATACAGGTAATGGTATTTTCTTACCCGTCATGACTTTAGCGATATCTTCATTATTGATTGCCCAAATTTTCCCAGCATTAAGTCAATCGGTCTTAGGTATTGGAGCTTTAATCGGGACGATAACACTATTATTCACTATTCGTCGTGGACCAAAAACATTGCTTCCAGAAAGTGATCGCATGATTCAACAGGTATCAACAACAGGTATTTTACCTCAATTGCTTGGTGCTTTAGGTACAGTATTTACTGCAGCAGGTGTTGGAGATGTTGTGTCTGGACTTGTTCAAGGAGTCATCCCAGCTGAAAGTCGATTCTGGGGAGTTTTAGTATATGTCTTAGGTATGGTGTTATTCACAATGGTTATGGGGAATGCCTTTGCGGCCTTTACCGTTATTACGTTAGGAATTGGTGTGCCATTCGTATTCTCACTTGGTGCGGATCCAATTATTGCAGGAGCTTTAGCAATGACTGCTGGTTTTTGTGGGACTTTAATGACCCCTATGGCTGGTAATTTTAACGCATTACCTGTAGCATTATTAGAGATGAAGAGTGAATTTGGAGTCATTAAAGACCAAGTTCCATTCGCGTTTATTATGATTGTAGTGCATGTTATCTCAATGTACTACTTACCATTTATCTAATAGGAGGCGTTTTTATATGAAAATTTTAGTAACAGGATTCGATCCATTTGGTGGCGAAGCAATGAACCCTGCCATAGAAGCAGTAAAATTATTACCAGATACAATTAAAGGTGCAGAGATTGAAAAATTGGAAATCCCAACAGTTTTCCACAAATCTGCAGATGTTGTCCGTGAGAAAATGAACGAATTCAAACCTGATGTTGTTTTAAATATCGGTCAAGCGGGCGGACGTATGGGCTTAACACCAGAACGTGTCGCAATCAATCAAGATGATGCCCGTATTCCTGATAATGAAGGAAACCAACCGATTGATTTAGCTATTCAAGAAGACGGCCAACCAGCTTACTTCTCAAAATTACCAATTAAAGCAATGGTAGAAGCGATGAAAAATGTAGGCATTCCTGCCTCAGTATCAAACACAGCTGGAACTTTTGTATGTAATCACATAATGTACCAAACACTTTACTTAGTTGATAAAGAGTTCCCAGAAGTAAAAGCAGGATTTATGCATATACCATTCATGACTGAACAAGTATTAGATAAACCAAATCAACCCGCAATGTCATTAACTGATATGGCTCGCGGAATTGAAGCAGCGATCAAAGCAATTGTTGAATACAATGATAAAGACGATATTCAAGTGATCGGTGGAGCGACGCATTAATTTTTAACTCGGTAAGGCAATCTGATATACTTAGATTAACAAACTTACGAAAAGAGGAATGGACATGTCAATATTTGATCGATTAACAGGAAAAGCAGGTAAAGTCGATAACGCGAGTGCTATGAATGTGATTCAAGATATTTTAACGTCATCAGAAGAAGTTGTTTCAACATACAAATTGATTCGTGACTTTATTGTGTTCACTAACAAACGTCTTATCTTAATTGACATCCAAGGAGTCGGAAGCAAGCGTGACATCCAAAGTGTTCCGTATAAATCAATTAGTCGTTTCTCAATCGAAACGGCAGGGACAACTGATTTAGATGCTGAAATTGATATCTTCATCTCGAGCGCTACAGAACCGATTATTCGCTTAGAATTAGGTCGTAATCGTGACAACTTAAATGAAATTGCCCGTACCTTAGCTGAAGAAATATTAGGTTAGACAAACAAAAGGACTCATTTACCTGGTTAAACGGGTAAATGAGTCCTTTTTATATAATTTAATCACTTTAATCACCGTGACCGCTTTACTTCTACAGCCATTTATTCCGTTTAAACAGCCAGTAACCAATTAACACTAAAATTAGAGTAGTAATACCAATGATAATCATTGAAGATGCAGCCTCTTCACCTGGCACAGGAACGTTCATTCCCCAAGCGCTGGTTATAATGGTTGGAATTGTTAAAATAATGGACCATACAGTTAATACGCGCATAACTTGGTTCATATTATTATTGACCACATTCGATAAGATATCGCTCACTTTTTCATTGAGTTGCTTCAATTCATGCACCATGCCACTCGCTTGATGCAATTCAACATTAACATCACGCAGATGCTGCAAGTCATTATCCTCAATATCTAACTGGTTAAACTGTTCTTTTAGATGTTCTAGTACATCCCGATCATTATTAATGGCTGAATTAAAGAAGACGAGCGCTTTATTTAATTTCATTTGCGTGTAAAAGATTTCATTTTTAGTAGACTCTGTGACATCTGATTCTAAATCCCGAATTTCTCGGTCGATTTCCTCTAAAAGAATAATGAATAATCGGGCGATAAACCATAGTATATTCAATACTAGGCCCAACTCATCTAAGCCGTTAAAAGAATTCAATCTCATTTCTGTAATGCGATTGAGAGTTTTTAAGGAATCGATACTAGTGACAATGACTAAACCAGGTTTAAATACAATGGCGATAGGGGCAGTACGATACACGTCACGGAAGTCTTGTGTTCGCTCTTTAAAGGGGTAGTTAAAGAGTACCAAGGTGTATAAATCTCCATCATCGCCTTTATACGACTCCCACCGGGCAACTTCGTAAGAATCTAGACCACTCGTTATAAAATCCTCAGGAATATCAAATTGATCAAGCATCTGTTGAATTTCCTGTTCATTCGCTTGCCATAAATGATAGAAATCATACGATTTATCTTTTTGATTCTTCCCATAAGCCATTGTGTAATGTTCTAGCATGACGCTCCTCCTTAAGTTAAATTATTCCACCAAATGACCAACAACATTCCGACGTGGTTCTGAACCCCAAAATGTCCAGAAATCTAATTCAACCACTTCCCCATTTTCTTGAGCTGAAACAGAAGCTCTTATTTTATACTAATAAATGAAAAAGCCATTACAAAGGTGATTAATAAATTAATAATTTTTTTCATTGTAAATCCTCCTCAAAGTTTATGAAACGGTGACAAACATAATTTACGATATAAATCGGTGCGCTGAATATTAATAACAAACCTAGACCAGCCTGGAAAAATGCGGTCACTATTATAATCAAATGCGTTAGTATTATCAGTAGTGACATAACAGGATTTTTAATCGTCAGTAAAAATCCAATTATTATAGATTTCTTCAATGTAACTGAATGATTTGCAAAAATATAAAGTGAAAAATGAAAAATACAGTAAATTATGAGACTAATAAAAATTAGAGCATATTTAAATGTGATAACGAGCGGACTCTGAGTTGTAATTGAATTAAGAATGAGTAAATCTAATCCAATGAGTAAAATAAAAGGGAGAGAAATCGAACCAAATTTAAGGCTTTTTCTCCACAGTTGTTTAAAAGCGATTTTAAATCGAAATAATAACGATGAATTCGCTAATTCATTATTGGAAAAATAGCCATCGATCACATGAACTAATGCGAAAAGAGTTATCAAAGGTAAACTGAATAAAATAAATAGTCAATTTACGGAAACTAGAAAAGGTAAAAAACTAATAAGTTTATTTTTATTTAGACCTACCCCTTTCGAAGATTAGATTTCCAAAAATTAATACCTATTAAAAGATAAGCATCACTATTGGAACATAGCGTAAAGTGAATGCAATTAAAATAAGAATCACTCAAACGAACACTTTAATGTATTGGGATTACTTTTAATTTTTTTAAAACACCTTTTGATAATTAGTCAAAATATCCTATGTTAATTATATCAATATAATAATATGAATGATTATTAATTGATAACAAAAAAACTGAATAACTTATCGTTACTCAGTTTAAGGTACCTATACTTTATTTAATGTTATAACCATGTTCTTTTGCTAGATCAATGTATTCTTGTAAGTCGCGTTTAAATACCCAATTTGTGAATGATTCAGAAAGTACTTCACTTGCTGTACGGTATACTAATGAAGGGATGTTACGAATACAGTAGACAAAGATATCGTCCACTTTAAGTAATGGTTCATCATAAGTTGTCTCTTTACTGAATTCAACGGTTTCACCAGGTTGAGCGGCTAAATCAACAACAAGCGTTCCTTTTTTCATGTTTTTAACATGATCATAAGTTAACATATGATTTGTTGGATCAGTTACCGCAATTCCGTTAATAATCACATCGTATTCACTATAAGTTTTATAAAATTCATCTAAATTACTACGGTAGAACATACGAATATTATCAATAGCACCAAGTTCAGATGCAGCATTCATCGCACCTTGAGATACATTTCCCGAACCAAGAATCGCGATATTCGTTGTCGAACTGAACAGTTTACCGTAACTTAACATTGAATGAATGGTACCTACATAACCTGCGGTAACGCTGTTTTTGTAAGTAAAGTTACTTCGGATAAATGGAATAGGTTCAATCTTATCTTCAAAAGCAATGGTTGGTTGTGTGTTATCAATATTTAAGATGATTAAATGTTTATCAGTTGCGACCCCTTCCATGAATGCTTTACCTTTGGCTTGTGGGTGGATCCAGCCAATGATAATTTGGTTATCTTGTAATAAATCATATTCCTCTTCCGGTATACCTTTCATCGAGTAAAGAGCATCTGCTTGCTCATAGACCTCTTTACGTGAAAGTATTGTACAGCCTTTATCTTCATATTCTTTATCAGTAATTTCTAAACTTTCACCAAAGCCAGCTTCGATTAATATATCATTTTCTAAGCCTTCGATGTGTTCTGGTAGTAGAGTAAGTCTCTTTTCTCCAGCATTACTGGGTTTTAAAATCCCTAATTTCATATAATACCTCCTATGTCCCTGTTACATTCTATTATAACCTTTACTAGTAAATATTTCAGTGAATTAAATTATTAGGTGTGTTGTAAGATGAAACGCAACACTAAAAAAAGACATGAAGATTCGTTATACTTAAGTCACCACAACATAGTATAAGGAGAGAATCTTCATGTCACACACTCATTTTAACACAAAGAAATCTA
>NZ_JBGQQZ010000096.1:0-6279 GCF_045528575.1 Ruoffia sp. FAM 24228 | reverse complement strand
GATTCTCCTTTGATTGGTTTTGGTCGACTTAATTATAAGGGAATCTACTGACCTTTTTCTATTGATATACAAAAAAACGTACCAGTGAGTTTTTAGAACTCACCAACACGATTAATTATAGAACCAACAAAGTTACTGCTCTCAATTAATCCCAATCTTGATCCACAATGGTTTACGGGATTTCCAGCAGTAGTGTTTGTAATGACTTTTGCCTGTACATCAAATCACATGTTGTTTTTGAGAAATGCTGTAAAAGGATTGGATAGTAGTGTCATTGAAGCAGCAGAAAATTTAGGGAGTAGCCAGTGGCAAATATTAAAGAGTGTTGTCATTCCAATGTTGAAGCCTGTACTAATTACACTGACAATCATGTCATTTCAAATTGGACTGAGTGCGATGTCAGCACCTCTAATGGTAGGTGGAAGTTTCCAAACAATTTCACCTCTAATATTGACATTTTCTCAACGCCCAGCTTCCCGTGACATCGCTGCTTTACTTTCACTAGTTTTAGGTTTAGCTCAGATCGTATTACTAATCGTGATGACATACAACGAAAAAAAAGGGAATTACTTATCAATTTCTAAAACAAAAACGAGACTAATAAAACAAAAAATTAACAATCCAATATTAAATACTGTAATTCATATAATTGCATATGTTCTATTTATAATTTATGTTCTTCCTTTAATATTAGTAGTATTGTTTAGTTTTATGGATACACAAGGCATTACACAATCAATATTATCGATGGACTTCTTTACATTAGAGCATTACCAAAGTATTTTGAGTGATGCAGGCAACTTACAACCTATATTAACCAGTTTTACATTCTCTGGTATTGCGGCTGTTGCTTCTGTAATCTTCATGTTAGTTATAGTCCGTTTAGTTATGACTCATCGAAAAAATAATTTTTTCGAAGGTATTGAGTTAGCATTTTATATACCTTGGTTACTACCAACATTACTAATCGCACTAGGAGTAATTCTAGCTTACGATGAACCGTCTGCTTTGCTTTTTGGTAATTTAGTAGTCGGAACATGGTGGGTATTACCAGTTGTATATTTAATTATGATGCTACCCTCAACTTTAAGGTATTTGAAGAGTGCATACTACTCTTTCGATCAAAACCTAGAAGATGCCTCACGCGTACTTGGTTCATCAGGTTTCAGGACATTTTGGCAAGTAATATTTCCAGCTTTATTACCAACAGCCTTAGCCTTAATTGCTTTGAATTTTAACAGTTATTTAGCAGATTATGATTTATCCGTTTTCCTATATCAACCAGGGAGACCGACGCTAGGGATTGCCATTAGGGAAAATGCAGCACCTGGAGCAAACGTTGATGCAGTTGCTGTAAACTTAGTTTACTCAGTGCTATTAATGGTTGTGAGTTCATTAGTACTTTACTTTGTTTATGGACGAGGTACACGAGTTGGGGAGAAACGAAGTGGTTTCGTAAGAGCATCGAATAGAAAACGAGGCAGAAAATGATAAATAATAGATTTCAATACCACTTAAACAAGTATCCTTTTTTAATAATGTCTCATCGTGGCTTTTGGGGAGGCAATATTATTCAAAACACAACTCAATCTGCTCAATTAGCTTATGCAGCTGGAGCTGATATTGTAGAAATTGATATTTGTCGATCCAAAGATGGAGTTTTTTATCTCTTTCATGATGGTGGGGAGTTAGACTTATTAGGTATTAACAAGCCTTTTTGGAAATTTAATTCTGACTTTATAGATAGCGCTTCGGTGTTAAATTCATTAGGTAACCCATCAGGTTATCGAATACAAAGGTTGTCTGAATTTTTATCATGGCTCCCGAATGATAGATTAGTTAATATTGATCGTTCATGGCATTATTGGGAAGATAAATCATTTTTTTCACTGATACACAATTCTGGGAAAAGTAAATCTCTTTTACTCAAAAGTCCAGTCAATAATAGGTGGCTTACTTCATTCGAAAGAAACGCCGGTGATCTTGCTTTTATGCCAATTGTTAAAAGCCACGAAGATGTAATAAGTGTATTAGGATATGACAATTTGAACACAGTTGGAATGGAATTAGTTGTAAAATCAGTCGATAGTGAATTATTAGATAAGAATTTTATTAAAATACTCAAAAACCATGGGTTCTTTTTGATGGCAAATGCTGAGAAACTAGGTGAAAATTTCAATTTATTTGCCAACTTTGATGATGACATGTCATTACTTGATTCATTAAATTCTGGTTGGGATGCATTTATTTCTCGGAACATCGATGTTATACAAACTGATTGGCCGAATTTCTTGACCGACTATCGGATTAAGATTGAAAAAAATGACAAATATTTGGAAGAACAAGAGAGTTTTAAAGATTACAACGGCCTAGTTGATCCACAAAAGTTACGCCCACTACTTGGGGAAAGTTATAGCAACCAAGCTGCTTTTAAATCAGTAGTTGATTTAGTGAACGAGTGGCAAATGAAAAGAGCATTAGCTGAGTTAACTAAACTGGAAAAGTCAGAAACGACAGCCATTGATGCATTAAGATTCAAAGCGGAAATATATTTTGTCTATGAAGCACATTCAACTTTAATGAAAGTTATTGATAAGCTTCTAGGGGTTGAACCAGATGATTTACAAGCGCTTTGGTTAGGAGCAATTAGTCGAATAGCCAATAATGAACAAGAAGAAGCTCAAGTTTATATAGAAAAATTATTAAACTATCATCCAAAATGGGCTGAGAAGTTACAAAAATATTTAGAAATAATTTCTGAGTACTCAAACTTAAAGCATGTAGTTTCCGATTTAGAAAAATTAAACTCATTAGATGTGATTGCAATTTATGGATATGGATTAACTGATAAAGGAGAAATTCCACGTATTCTAGAAAATCGGCTCCTAAAAGGTTTGGAATTATCACAAGCTTTCCCTGAAGCAAAAGTGATAGTGAGTGGTGGTGCAGTCACAACACCGTTTAATGAAGCAGAAGCAATGACATCCTTTTTAATTGAACATGGTGTGTCTAAAGAGCGTATAATTATGGAGCCTTTAGCGAAAGATACCGTTGGAAATAGCGTTATGATAGCTCCAATATTAAAAGAATCACGTTTTGAAAACTGTAGTGTAGTTACTTCGGTGACACATTTACCTCGAGCAATTTTGAGTTTAATCGGAGCTTTAGATTCCGTAGATTATACTTTAGATATTTACGGCTCTTCAGCTGAAGAGATGATAATTGATATACCACAAAATGAAAGACGCTTAACTTATAGTACTCTGTTTAGAGCCTTGGAACTATATACTAAAAATGATTTGGAAAGTGTGAGATTTAATGACAGTAACTTTTAATGAAGAAGGAAAATTTCGTATTGCTCAGGTAACGGATGTTCATTTAAATCATTATCCTTTTGATGACAATGATGAACAAATTTTATCTGATATATTTAATGCAATTCAACATATTCAACCGGATTTAATAATGATTACAGGAGATTTTAGTAATAGTTATAATAATCCAGAAGAACTTGGAATAATGACTGGCTTTTTTGAATTTCTTAATAAGTTTGATATACCAAAGGCAATCACTTATGGAAATCATGATACAGAATTTGAATTGAGCCGACAGGACGCAGAAAAGTTGTTTAACAAAGTCGTTAAAAATAAAGTAATTCGAAAACATGAAAAAATAGTAGGAGATTTAACTCAATATGTCATTGAAGTTAATGATGCGAGAGGCTTTTTAAATCGCGTACTCTATGTAATGGATACTGGACATGTGGCTCCGGGCCCGATGAAGACTAATGATTGGATTTTACCAAAACAAGTAGAGTGGTTTAGAGAAGCGAGCAAGGAATATAAAGCGCTCAAAGATAATCTGTTATTTATTCATATTCCTATACCAGAATACTTGAGAGCAAAGGATCAAATTGTTAGTGGCACTTTATTGGAACCAGATCAATTGATATCAACAAGTCGAGTAAATACAGGGCTATTTTCTGAATTACTTTTTTCAGATCAAATATATGGAGTGTTTTGTGGACATAACCATTTGAACAACGCAGAACTGCTTTGGGAAGGAATTCATCTTTTCTATGGAATGTTTAGTGGTAAAGAAGAGAAGGCTGGGGATTTTCGTGGTATACGATATATCGATTTAGCTACTGATGATTCAGTTCAATCTGAATGTGTATTTTATAAAGATTTGTAATAAGTGAGCCTGCTTTGTAGCAGGCTTTTTTCATTATAGAAATTTTGAATGAAAAGGGTAGTATTGTGGGTTGTGGGGCGTCGTGAGCTAGCACCACGCTACGCAAGCTCATTTTCGGACCGTCGTGGGAGGTCACGATGCACCGCACCAAGTCGTCATATTCTATTTTCCGAGGCGCTGGGCGTATATTTTTCCGCAATACTTGGTATAATAGGTATAGAATGCAAGTTAGAGAGGTTTTTATATGGTAAGAATAGGGGTAGTTGGCAGTATTTCCACGGATTTTGTCGTAGAGGCGAGTCGCCGGCCTGAGCAAGGTGAGACGGTTTTTGGAGATTCATTTGAAACATGTTTTGGTGGTAAAGGTGCGAACCAAGCAGTGGCGTCTGCGCGTTTAAGTGCCGATGTATCAATGATTGGCGCAGTTGGCGATGACGAGTTCGCGGATCGTTTAGTGACAAATTTAAAAAATGAAAACATAAATACAGACGCAGTTCAAAATGTGAGCGGTGTGCCTTCCGGATCGGCGATCATCACTTTAGTTGAGCGAGACAACTCGATTATTTACGTTGCTGGTGCAAATGACGAGGTCAAGCCAGAAGATATTTCAAAAGCGCTAGTGAAAAGTTTTGATATTGTGCTTGTTCAAAATGAAACACCAGTTGAAACCATTGAGCAATTAATTGATATGTGTAATGAAGTTGATACGCCAATTATACTCAACCCTGCACCCGCACGTGAAATGAGCGAAGCTTACATTGCTAAAGTAGACTATCTGACTCCGAACGAATCCGAGTTCAAGGTGCTATTTCCCGAGGAGACGATGGAAAATATTTTACAAAAATATCCTAATAAAATTATCGTCACTTTAGGAGCTGAAGGAGCGGTCTTCTTCGACGGAAAATCACGTCAGTGGATTCCGGCGGTTGATGTGCCGGACGTGGTCGACACAACTGGAGCGGGTGACACATTCAATGGGGCGCTAGCGTTTGGAGTAGCTTCAGGCTTGGCTTTAGAAGAGAGTGTGCAGTTTGCGAATTTAGCTGGCTCGCTTTCAATCACTAAAAAAGGCGCCCAAGCAGGGATGCCGACCTTAGAAATAATGCGAGAACATAAAGAATTTAACACAAAATGGAAATTTGGAGGAGAAAAATAATGACAATTAAAAAAGTAAGTGACTCACGTGTGGTGCAGACGCACTTGATTATGCCTGGGGACGGGAACCGTCACAACACACTTTACGGCGGAAATTTAATGCGCATGATTGATAACGTATCAGCGATTAGTTTCACAAGACATACGCGTTCCCTTGGTGTAACTGCTTCGATGGATGTTTTGAATTTTATTAAACCATTACCCGTATCGAATTCGGTGTGCATCGAAACGATCGTCTCGGGTGTTGGCAAACGCTCAGCAGAAATTTTCGCGAAAGTCATCGGAGAGGATCTAGCAACCGGCGAACGCTATTTAGCTGCCACAGCCTTTTTAACATTTGTGGTCGTGGACGAAAATGCGCCAGACATCCCGCAACTTGAAGCGGAGACTAAAGAAGAGCGCTACATAATGAAAGGTTACGCAGAGCGTCGTAAGAAACGTTCAGAAGATCGCCTGGCAGATCGTGAATTTCAAGAAAATATTTCAATTGAATTCCCTTGGGGATAAGAAAATAGAGTCAAAGCACAACTGCTTTGGCTTTTTTATTTGGTTGCGGGGCGTCGTGAACCGGCACGACACTCCGTAAATTGACTTGCGTAGCGTCGTTTTGACTCACGACACTCCGCATTCGCGAATACGGCGCATCGTACTCACCCACGACGCTCCGGAAACTGATTTGCGGTACGTCGTACCAGCTCACGACGCACCTTAACCAGCTTAATCCAAATTTATTTCAAAAATCTGCAAATAAAATAATGGAAATGCCCATTTTTTACGTATGTATATATAAAAGAAAAATATACTGATAAAGCCCATATAATTGTGTAAAAGTAAAAAACCATAATAATCTCTTTGGTACAATGTAGTTGACAGACAAACATTGAAAGGAAGATTATTATGGCTCAATTAAATATTACCTTAAATTTAGAA
>NZ_JBGQQZ010000095.1:0-6695 GCF_045528575.1 Ruoffia sp. FAM 24228 | reverse complement strand
TTCCTCCAAGTTAAGCGTCGTAACTTAAACTTTAGAGGTAAACTGGATGACTAACAAGGCTTTTTTTGTTGCCTGGTTATGTACTTTTAGGCTGCAATCTTATGTATTATTATATTGCCATAAACAAGTGGTACATTAAGCTGGCAAAAGGTGGTACATTCTTTGGCAAACAGTGGTAAGAAAGTTGGCATCAGTGGTACAAATGTGTGGCAGTAGTCACATGTGAGAGGTAAACAAGAAGTACATAATGATATAGGTATCATGCTTATGAGCATGAATTTAACAAAATTAGCAATCGAAGCAAGAAGACAAGCAGAAGCTTCTCGGAGTTCTTCAATCAAAAATATAAAATGCGATGAACCAATCAGAATTCTGATTGGTTCATCGCATTTTTATTATTTAGGGCGACTTAATTCCCAGCCCCAATATAATAATGTTATTGAGGTATTGTCACGCTGTACTTTAGCTAGCTATTCGATGTATCTTTATGGCACTTTCCAAAGCATTAACCAAATAATGAAGCTCTTTTGGAGCAGAAGACATGAAAAAAGCACATCTCAACCTGTTCCCGTGATTAACTAGCTCAAGCTTTAAAAAAATAAAATCAAAACTTTCCTCATTATAAATTGAATTGGTTTTGATTTTACTTTTTTTATTCAGACAATTTAATATTTGATAAACAGCTGGCCATTTTATTAGTAAAGATGGCACTAAAAAGAAAACTAACAATAATTATTCCTTTGTAAATTATTATTGTATATCATCAAGCTGAATTATCTTATCAATGTATGCTTCAGTGTCCTGATTTATATTATGTGAAATCATGATAACCATTAATTCTGGATCTTGTAATATAGTTGATTCAATCAGTTTTTTATTGCGTTCATCTAATGCTGAGGTTGCTTCATCAATTAATAAAATTCTAGGTTTCCTCAATAGTCCTCTCGCTATGGCAAGTCGTTGCTTTTGTCCTCCTGAAAAATTTTTCCCCCCCTCTGTGACCATATAATCGAGTCCTTCGTCATTACTACAAACAAAATTGTAAGCGTTAACTCTCTCTAAAACTTCTATGATCTCTTCCTCACTGTATTCTTCTCCTAAAGTAAGGTTTTCTTTAATTGTTCCCGTGAATAGGGTTGATGTTTGATCTAAATAAACAACTTGATTCCATACATCAGGTAAATTTAATTCTTTTAAGGGAAAGTTATTATAAAATATTTTTCCACTATAACTTTCATAGAGACCTGCAATACATTTCAATAAAGTAGATTTACCAGAACCACTTTCTCCAATGATTACATATTTATTAGGAAATTCAAAAGTTAAATTAATATCATTAAATATACTCATGTTTTCATCATAATTAAAAGATAATTTTCCAGATTTAATACTTTGTATTTGATCGGTCAAGGCTACTGAGGCTGTGTTATAATCTTGTTCATTTAGCCAATCAAATTCAGATAATTTATTTGTTATTGGTTTAGAAGAATTGTACGTCACAATATCATTAAAAACTCCTAAAGAAGAGCTAAAGAAAACTCCTACTAAATTAGCTATTGATAGAATTGCTCCTGGATAAACGGCATTATTTATGACTAAATAGACTGTAAACATCAAAGTTCCAATTTGAAATAGAATATTAATTGCCGAATTTATTCTCATAATTAAGTCTTTTATAAACTGAAATTTCAACTTATCTTGCTCTAAATTATTAGATTCATTGTTTATTCTATCTCTAAATTTTTTCATTAAATTATTGGTTTTAAAAACGATATAATTGGAGAATGTTTCATTTAAAATTCCTACAAAAGCTTCTTGTCGGTTTGACACATTATTTGAATATTTTCCAATTATTGGTTTTGTTATATTCGGAATTATAAGCATTATAAAGGTTGATGCTATTGTAAAATAGGCTAAGTATGAATGCATCGATGTTATTGCTATGAACGAAAATAGCATTTTTAGCATATTCCCCATTAATGAAAAAATGCTTAGTAAAGCACTCTCATCAAAACGTTCAATGTCATTAGTCAGCCTAGATATATAATACCCTGTATTATTTCTAGTATAATCTCTGTACTTTAAATTTGAAATATCATGGGTGTAAGTCTTCCTTATATCAACATTAATAACTTTTAAAGTGTATGCAATCATACAATCTAGTATATAATTAATAGCAATTGACAATATCCAAATAGAAATAATGAAGAAACTATTTCGAAACAACAGTTGAAACGAAGTTTGTTCTAAGCTCTCATATAGTAACCCAAGAGAATAACCTGCATAAACACTTGAAGCAGAAGAACAAACCGTTAAAATCAAAATAATTATTAAATAAATAGGGTGTTTTCTAAAAATTTTCACAGTACTATCCGCTCCTCGGTATTGTCTATAAAAAATAAAGGATTTATTTTTCTATTATTTATAATTCGATCAATAATTAATAACACTCCAGCAGATCCTTCTGCTATATCAAAACAAAGATAATTTAAAGTTCGATTGGGTAATTCCCACTTATTATTATTTTTCACAGCATAACGTAAACATTCCCGTAAAAGATTTACCGATTCTTCATAATAACTAGCCTCATTTAAAAATAAGTAGCAGTCATATAATGCATTAGCAATCCCTGCTAAACCTCTGAATAGAGAAGGAGAGGTATGATGTTTTATCAATAAAGTATCTGCAATTCTTCTACACTGTTCCTTATAGTCTTCTTTTCCTGTAACTTTATAATATCTCGCAAGAACTGTTAAGATACCCGCGCTTCCATCAATAAAATATGGCGACAAAAAATCATTACTATCAGCTTCAGTAGAGAGAAGTAACGCACCAGACTTATGATGGTATATATACTCCATATCATACTCTAGAAAAAACTCACCCATATATAAATACTTTTCATAGTTTGTGACCTTATATATCTCTAAAAGAAATAATGAAATTCCTGCTCTTCCTTTTTTAAAGCCTATATCAGAACATAAATCTATATTTCTTATAATATAATCAGCGATTTTAATTGAATTTTTCTTATAATGTCTTTTTCCGGTTTTATTATAAAAATATATATTAGCTAATCCAATTCCTGCTAAACCAGAGTATAAAGATAAATTTGAACTTTCAGTTACTGTAGAAGGGAAAATTTTTTCTGCATCTTTTAAAAAGCCCATTTCTGATAGCTTCCAAGCAATGCCACTTCTTCCGGTGTATAAACCTTCAGGGCAATACTTACTCTCACTAATGACAGTTTCAATATCTTGCATATCGTTACTACTTACTTCATTCATTTTAAATTTTGTGTAAGCAATACCTAAAAGACCATTACTAAAATTGTAAAGGTTATCAATAATATCTGAAGTAGAATATACATCTGACAATGATTTTTCTCTATAACTATTTATCCCATTTAATAAAGGTTTTACTGAGTATTTTACTTCATCAATTTTTTTCTTTAAAGAGGTATTGTTTTCAATTACATTAATTTCCAACTCATTAAGAATTTCCTTTATTTCAGATAGGTTTTCTTTTATCTCTTTAGTCGATGGTCGATTAGCATGGTCCGCATCAATTAAACTATAAATTAATTCTTTCAATTCAATAGGAAAAGTATAATTTGAAAAGAGTTGCTGTATAACATCCTCTATTTTGCTTTCATCTAATAAGTACAAGCGGTTTCGGTTAATCAGACAACTTAATAAAAGAAGTCCAATGGAATAGATATCTGACTGGAAGAAATTATTACTAGTAATTTCTTCTGTATATTCAAACGTTTGTGATGCTAAATTAATTTCATTTATATTTATACTACTCTCAAGATCAATCAAATAAACTTTATGGTCTTCAGTAATCATTACATTGTTTGGAGATAAGTCTCCATATATGTATCCATAATCATGGATACATTCTAATATGTCTGTTATCTGTATAAATATATCACAAATTTTTATTAAATATTCATTCCATTTTTTTCCATTAAAGTCAACATCTAGAATTGGTGTTTCATCCATGTAAAAATTGTAGAGTGTTTTACCATCAATAAATTCTTCAACTAAAAAATAATGCTCCCACTGTTTATAAAAATCAAGAGCTTTAGGAACATTAGTATGCTTAGAGAAAAAACTCAACAGATTATATTCTGATTTTAGTCGATCAGTCCCCATAATGCCATTTGGAAAATAGTTAATATAGGGGCGCACTTCTTTTATAATCACATTTTCTCCATTAATATCCTCAGCTAAATACACCCCACCCAAACTTGAAAATTTTAGAGCTTTTTTAAAAACATAATCATTAGGCCTTTCTTGTTCATTGCTAGCCTTATAAGATATGATTTCATCCTGACCTTTTGGAGGAGAATAATATGCCAATCTGTTATCTATAATATATTCATTGTCGCTATCTAATATTAAGTATTCTTTTTTTCCTTCATCATCATATCTGATTATTTCTTTAAAGCCTCCATACCTATAATATAAAACGGCACAATCTTTATATCTCCTATCACTTAATACATATGGCCCTTCAAAATCTTTTAATTTAAAATAAAGTATTTCAAGTAACTCTATAAATTGTTCTTCATTATTCGGGTAAATAGTAATAAACTTCCCAGCACCCACTCTTGAGAAATTCTTTTTATACATTATATTTAATAGTTCAGTATTTTTTACATATTTAAAATTCACTTTTTCCTTTTTTAATGTTTCTGTAACAATATTCAATATATCCAATGCATTTTTTAAAGTACAAGATACATGGATTTTCCACCCTTGATCAGGTATTTTATTGCCTGAAAAATTACAATTAATAAAAATATCTTTCTCATAGAAATTCCATTGATCATCTAGTATTTTATCTACAGATTTAGATAGTATATCTTTATTATTATATTTACTTGCTAAGGTCTCATTGTAAATGCTTTTAGTTCTAGACATATAATTTCCTGCTTTCAATTTTTTTCGTTCTTATAGCTCCTTGATTTATTGAAACAGTTAATAATAGATAAAAAGTTCTCCTGCATTTTTTGTAGGAGAACTTTTTATCTTTTGATTGTCATCATTAACCAGTAATGATAATTATATCTCCACAATTATTACTATTACTACTGCTCATGGGTGAAACATTATTATCTAAATCCAGTTTTTGCAATTCTAATACCTGTTCCATGGTTCTCACCTCCTCGTATTAATTTGTTACAAGCAAATTGGAGTTAGTTTGATACAATTATATTATTCTGCACTTTCTTCTTCAGTAGATTCTTCTGAAGTTTCAGCATCTGAATCTTCTTCTGTTGCTGAATCTTCTGATTCAGTAGATGCTTCGTCTTCTAATTCTTCTTGTTCATAGTATGCTAAGTTAGTTAACTCATCATTTTCAGTTTGAACTTCAACCGCAGCAATTTCTCCAACTTCAACGTCTTCATTCTCAACAACTGACCATAAGAATGCTTCAGTGTAACGTTCAGGGAATAGTGATGTTGTTACCACTTCTGGTTGGCCAAATGTATCAGTAAATGCGGCTAAGTCACCTTCGTTAAATAATGTTTGTAAATCTTCAACAGTTGTTTCTAAGCGTTCGAACATTTTTGCTGTCTTGTATTGGTATTCAACGTTTGTTAATTCTGGTCCATCTTCTTCAGAATTCACATATGTTTGGAAACGAACAACTTGTACGATGTCATCTTCAATTGAAACGTATCTAAATATTTCACCATTATCTGTTTCAGATACCGATGTTGGATCGTCACCCATAACCTCTACCACTTCATCAAACGTTAAATTCACTTCGTCATTCATCGAGCGTTCTTTCGCAGTATCTAATACTTCTTGATAACCAGCTTCTAAGTCAGCTCTTTCTAATACTAAGTTTGGATCCCATTCTTCAGTTGGTTTGATGAATTCTGTGATTTCAGCTTCAGAGTAAGGGTTGTCTGCACTTGGTGTTAAATCTTCTTCACCTTCAGTTGCTTCAGTGTCTTCTGTAGACTCTTCTGAAGTTTCCTCAGTTGATTCAGTTTCTTCAGTTTCTTCAGAAGATTCTTCTGTCTCTTCTGTTGCTACCTCTTCAGTTTCTTCACTTGTCTCAGTAGTCTCACTTGCAAAGATTGTTGCTGGTACTAATGATAATACTAAACCTGCACTTAATGTCCCTAAAATTAATTTCTTCAATTGTTTTTTCATAATTAATCCTCCTTATAATCATAAATAAAAAGAAATAAAATATTTATGTTGTATATATCATAATCATTATTATTATTTTTTTCAAATGATATACCTCGAGCAAAAGACCTTATAACATATTGATATAAGCGCTTTAATCATTTCTTTACAAACCATTCATATATGTAACTTTATTGAAACAATGTAAAATATTGTTTATTAGTAAATTCAATATTTTTATAACATTCGATGTTTATTAGTTTATAAAACTATTTATATATAATATTTTGCATAAATCTTTTATATGCACTATTCTTTTTTCTGAAGATTATGTCACATTTTTTCGGAAGAATTCTTCAGAAAATGAATGAATATTACAAAAACAGCACTCTTAAAAAATAAGTGCTGTTTTATGGTTCTTGAATTTTTGGTGTTGGTGAGAGAAATCTCACTGACACCTTTTTTTGTATGTACACAAAAGCCAGTGAATTCCTATATAATAAAGTTACCATACATTACTAAAAGGAGAATTCACTTGGC
>NZ_JBGQQZ010000094.1:0-6767 GCF_045528575.1 Ruoffia sp. FAM 24228 | reverse complement strand
GACACCTTTACAATATCAGAATGGGGTTCTTTTTTCATCACTTAACAGGTGAAAATGAAAAAGTAAATTTAAGCTGCCGTTAGGCAGTTGGCACATGTTTCAACGAAAAGTATGAATTGTTCAGGTAGTAAGCAACTAACAGAAAATCTCGTTTTAACTGATAATTTGGACCCAAATCACAAAGTTGAATTTGAATTATCTGATGTGACGATCACATCGGATGGAGGAGTTACAGTACAAGTAGGAACAGTAGATAACACAGATGAAACAATCGGTAACTACTCAATCGAGAATAAACAATTCAAATTTAATGCTGGAAAAGAGCCAGCTGATTATACAATTATTTTAAAAGGTAATATTACTGCATTAAATAATCAAAAAGATTATTGGTCGCCAATACCTGCCTTTGATTACTATAGTTATAAAAATACAGCAGTCGCAGAGGCCGGAGATTTCAAAGATACTGGAGAAGCGACGACAAATGTAATTGACCGAAAAGGTCAAACAACAATAACTGATAGTAACGTATTTAATAAAACTCAAACTACAAATCCAAGCACACCTGTTTTAGGTGAACCATTTAAAGTTACATATACATTCGTTGTTAATGATTGGAATGCTGGAGTAAATGCGGTTGATATTTCAAAATCAACGATAACGGATGTTCTGGATCCAATTTTTGATTTAGATGCAGGTTATGATATTTCTTTATCTGATAATTGGAATGGGCAAAGTACAGATTATATTAATACTAATCTGAATGATGGAGTTCTAACTTTAGATTTTGATGATGCTATGCCAGAAGAAATAAAAAAAGCGCGTTGGGTTATTAACGTAACTTTAACAACAAAAACGATTACTGATCAAAGTCAAGCGTTAATTAGAAACAATGCCAGTTTAACAGGAACTGACACAGGAATCGACTATACATCGTCAACACAAACATCAGGAGAAACCACTGGTGGAGAGTTGTATGTTCGTAAAACTGTTACTGATTTAGATGAAATTGATTATGTTAAAAACTATCCATTAGAATTAGATGCAGAAGGTAAACTGAAACATACAGAGTTTAACTACAAAATTGATTTAATTCCACAAACCGATTTTTATAATACAACAATTATTCCTTTAGAGGATATTATTCCTAATCAACTTGAGTTTATTGGATTATTATCATCAGGGGATTCTGATTCAGCAACTCCATCAAATGGAACTCAGGGTGCTTATACAAACTTGGGAGGACAAGTTGATGTTATTTTTGAAGACGGCGCCCTAAAAATTGCCAATAATGGAACTAGATTTGGTACGGGACCAATTTCATTAAGATTTAGAGTGAAATTAAAAGAAGGTATTGATCTTAAAGCTGGAGACACTATTTCAAACTTTATAACTAAAACAGATCCACCAGCTAACATTACAATTGTAGATCCAGGTACTTATCCATTGAATATCTCAAAAGTGGATAGTGTGACTGGAGAGAGAGTTCTAGATGAAAATCAAGTTGCTCAATTTAAACTTGAAAAAGTTGAAGATGACGGAAATGTAACTATCTTTGATAATATTAGAATTGCTAATGGTCAACTTGTAAATGGGGAAGATAATAAAACATTAACAGTGAAAAGCATAGGTTCTTATTTACTAACGGAGTTAGTTGCTCCTGAAGGCTATATCCTATCACCTGAGCCAATTACTATTAGAGTTTCTGAAAATGGTACAACACCTAGTTCTATTGTTTTCCAGAATACACCTGGCGAAGATAAACCAGAACCAGAAAAAACATCTGTAACGGTCAGAAAAGTATGGGATGACGCTAATAACCAAGATGGCAACAGACCAGAAAGTATCCAAGTTCAATTAACAGCTAATGGTGAACTATACGGTGAGCCGGTTGAATTAAATGCAGCTAACGATTGGGTATATGCTTGGACGGACTTAAAAGTCAATGAAGCTGGCGCAGCAATTAACTATGCCGTTTCTGAAACGAATGTTCCTGAAGACTATGAAGTTGTTGTTAACGCAGAAGATCCAACGAATGTTGTGATTACGAACAGCTATACACCAAAAGTCACACAAGTTGCAGTTGAGAAAGCCTGGAATGATGCAGACAATCAAGACGGTCAACGTCCAACAAATGTGATTGTTCAACTATTTGCCGATGGTGAAGCTTTAGGCGTACCGGTTGAATTAAATGCAGAAAATGCATGGGCACAAACATGGACAAATCTTCCGGTCAATGCCGCAGGAACAGCTATTGAATATACGGTTGAAGAAACAGAAGTTACTGAAGGTTACGAAGCAACGCAAGAAGTTGTTGAGGGTGTGAATGTCATTACAAACACACATACACCAGCAGTGAAAGACATTCCAGTGAGTAAAGTTTGGAATGATTCAGGAAACCAAGATGGTTCAAGACCAGAGAGTATCACTGCTAATTTATTAGCGGATGGTGAAGTCGTTGATACAGTTGAATTGAACGACGCAAACGATTGGGCTACAGTATTTGAAAATCTTCCAGTTTACAACAATGGTGAAGAGATCACTTATACGATTACAGAAGACGCAGTCGAAAATTATTCAACAGACATTGTTGATAGTGTCATTACGAATAGTTATACACCAGAAAAAACATCTGTAACGGTCACAAAAGACTGGCAAGATGGTAATAACCAAGACGGTAACCGTCCAGAAAGTATCCAAGTTCAATTAACAGCCGATGGCGTAGCACTTGAAGGTCAAACAGCTGAACTGAATGCGGATAATAACTGGACAGCAAGCTGGTCAGGCTTACCATTAAATGCAGATGGAACAGCGATTGTTTACTCAGTTGTTGAGTCAAATGTACCAGAAGAATTTACAGTAGAAGTAAATGACGCAGATCGCGGAAATATTATTCTGACAAACACTTATACACCAGAAGTTACAGACTTAACGGTGAATAAAGTTTGGAATGATGAAGAGAACCGTGATGGCTTAAGACCAGAAAGTATCGAAGTACAATTAGTTGCTGACGGTCAAAACCAAGGCGACCTAATAGTCCTCAATGAAGCAAACAACTGGTCATATACATGGACAAATCTAGCAGTGAATGCTGCTGGCGAAGCAATTGCCTACACAGTTGCGGAAGTTAACTTACCAGAAGGGTATACGTCAACAATTAGTCCAATTGAAGAGAATACAATTACGGTAATGAACTCTCATGATGTAGCAGTCAATGATATAAACGTTAGAAAAGTATGGGATGATGCTAACAACCAAGATAGTATTAGACCAGAAAGTATCCAGGTTCAATTAACAGCCAATGGTGAACCTTATGGCGAAGCGGTTGAATTAAATGCAGATAACGATTGGTCATATGCTTGGACGGACTTAAAAGTGAATGAAGCTGGCGCAGCAATTAGCTACGCGGTCTCTGAAACGAATGTTCCAGAAGAATATGAAGTCGTTGTCAATGCTGAAGATCCAACAAATGTTGTGATTACGAACAGCTACACGCCAGCAGTAACACATTTAGCAGTAGAAAAAGCTTGGGATGATGCAGACAATCAAGACGGTCTACGTCCAACAAGCGTAACGGTTCAACTAATGGCCGACGGTGAAGCATTAGGCGATCCGGTTGAATTAAATGCAGAAAATGCATGGGCACAAACTTGGACTGAATTACCAGTCAACGCCTCAGGAACAGCCATTGAATATACGGTTGAAGAAACAGAAGTTCCTGAAGGTTACGAAGCAACTCAAGAAGTTGTTGAAGGTGTGAATGTTATTACAAACACACATACACCAGCAGTGAAAGACGTACCAGTAAGTAAAGTATGGGATGACGCAGACAATCAAGATGGTTTAAGACCAGAAAGTATCACTGCTAACTTATTAGCGGATGGAACACCAATCGATGCTGTTGAATTATCAGAAGCCAACGAGTGGTCACATGTCTTTGAAGGCTTACCTGTCTTCGAGAACGGTGTAGAAATTACATACACGATTACAGAAGATACAGTTGAAAATTACTCAACAGAAATTGTCGAGAGTGTGATTACGAATAGATACACTCCAGAAGAAACTTCTGTAACGGTCACAAAAGATTGGCAAGATGGGAATAACCAAGACGGCAACCGTCCAGACAGTATCCAAGTTCAATTAACAGCAAACGGTGAAATCATTGACCAAACAGCTGAATTGAACGTGGAGAATAATTGGACAGCAAGCTGGTCAGGTTTACCATTAAATGCAAATGGTGCACCAATTAAGTACTCAGTTGTTGAGTCAAATGTACCAGAAGAATTTACAGTAGAAGTAAATGACGCAGATCGTGGAAACATTATTCTGACAAACACTTATACACCAAAAGTTACAGACTTTACGGTGAATAAAGTTTGGAACGATGATGAGAACCGTGACGCCTTAAGACCAGAAAGTATTGAAGTGCAATTAGTAGCTAATGGTCAAAACCAAGGTGAGACAGTTGTCTTAGATGAAGCAAACAACTGGTCATACACTTGGACGAATCTAGCAGTCAAAGCTTCAGGTGAAGTCATTGCCTACACAGTCGCAGAGTTAAATGTTCCTGAAGGGTATACATCAACAATTAGTCCAATTGAAGAAAATACAATCACGGTAACAAACTCTCATGACGTGGTTGTCAATGATATTAACGTCAGAAAAGTATGGAATGATGCTAATAACCAAGATGGTCTACGTCCAACAAGTGTAACGGTTCAATTAATAGCCGACGGCGAAGCTTTAGGCGATCCAATTGAATTAAATGGAGAAAACGCATGGGCATACTCATGGACGAACCTTCCAGTCAATGCCTCAGGAACAGCAATAGAATACACTGTTGAAGAAACAGCAGTTCCTGAAGGTTACGAAGTAACACAAGAAGTTGTGGATGGTGTAAATGTGATAACAAATACACATACACCTGCAGAGAAATACATACCAGTAAGTAAAGTTTGGAATGATTCAGATAACCAAGATGGCTTAAGACCAGAAAGCATTACTGCAAACTTATTAGCAGACGGTGAAGTCGTTAATGCAGTTGAATTGAATGAAGCAAATGATTGGGCTGCAATATTTGAAAACCTTCCAGTTTACAACAATGGTGAAGAAATCTCGTATACAATTACAGAAGATGCAGTGGATAATTACTCAACTGACATTGTCGATGGTGTGATTACGAATAGTTATACACCAGAAGAAACTTCTGTAACGGTCACAAAAGATTGGCAAGATGGGAATAACCAAGACGGCAACCGTCCAGACAGTATCCAAGTTCAATTAACAGCTGACGGCGAAGCACTTGAAGGTCAAACCGCTGAATTGAACGCTGAGAATAACTGGACAGCAAGCTGGTCAGGTTTACCATTAAATATTGATGGTAAAGCCATCGAGTATTCAGTCGTTGAGATAAATACACCAGAAGGCTATGAAGTCACAGTCAATAATGACAATCATGGAAATATCATTCTGACAAACACGTATTCACCAGAAGTCAGAGACTTAACAGTGAATAAAGTTTGGAATGATGAAGAGAACCGTGATGGCATCAGACCTGACAGTATCGAAGTGCAATTAGTTGCCAATGGTCAAAACCAAGGTGAGACAGTTGTCTTAGATGAAGCAAACAACTGGTCATACACTTGGACGAATCTAGCAGTCAATGCAACTGGCGAAGCTATTACTTACACAGTTACTGAAGTGAGTGTTCCAGAGGGCTACGAAACAACTACTGAATTAGTAGATGGCGTAGTAGTAATCACGAATACGCACAAACCATCAGATCCAACACCAGACCCATCAGTTTCAGTCAACTTACAAGCTCTTAAAGAACTTGAAGGTAGAGAACTTAAAGCAAATGAATTTAAGTTCGTAGTGATTCAAAACGGTAATGTGATTGGAACAGCTAATAATGCGGCAGATGGCAGTGTTCAATTCAGTTCGATAAGATTCACAGAAGCGGGTACTTACGAGTACACAATCCGTGAATTACAAGGTAATGATGACGAAGTCACTTATGACAATACTGAGTACAAAGTCGCAGTTGAAGTAATAAGTGAAGGCGATGAATTAATCGCAAATATCACTTATCAAACAGCTAATGGAGATATTCCAGTCTTTGTTAACACAGTTGATCCGGATGAACCAGGAGAACCTGAAGATCCAGAAGAACCAGGAACTCCAGAAGATCCAGAAGATCCAGAAGATCCAGAAGATCCAGAAGATCCGGAAGATCCGGAAGATCCAAACGACCCAGAAAGTCCAACAACACCAACTGATCCTGACAAACCATCTAGACCAGGTCAATCAGGAGATTCGGACTTACCTTCAACAGGTGAGGAATCGTATGTGTGGATTGGATTGCTAGTCTTGGTATCTGGCTTAGGGTTAGTTTTGAGTCAAAAATTCAAATCTAGAGAGTAATCTAGAGGAAAATTAAAATGCTATTGTAATAGTATTTTGAAAGTAAAACAAACTATCAAGCTTAGGGGTGCGCCTCTAAGTGAGATAGTTTGTTTTTTTGTCATGTAAGGTGAGAAATGGCCTCGAGCTTTGGGACGAGGCCGTATATTGAGGGAATCCGGCTTCGTGAGGTTTGGCGAGGCCGGATATCAGAGGAAAGTGGCTTCCTGTAGACTTAAGAGGATAAAGCCCATATAATTGTGTAAAAGTAAAAAACCATAATAATCTCTTTGGTACAATGTAGTTGACAGACAAACATTGAAAGGAAGATTATTATGGCTCAATTAAATATTACCTTAAATTTAGAA
>NZ_JBGQQZ010000093.1:0-6842 GCF_045528575.1 Ruoffia sp. FAM 24228 | reverse complement strand
AGACTAAAAAGTTTTTCTTTAGCTTAGAAAATCGATTAAAATATTTTAATTTCGATAAAGTGATCCAAAATTGAAAAATAACGACTAGAATAACTCAATATTTAAAAGTATGAATTATTCAGGATTAAGTAGATATGTTAAGTTTAGGAATAGACCTGAATTAGATTTTAGAAAATCTAGTTTAGGTCTTTTTTGTAAAAATTAAAAAAGAATGGAGAATTATTATGAAACTTAGAAAAATCGGATTAACATTATTATCGGGATTATTACTTTCAACTACAGCTCTTGCACCTTCAGTGGCTTTTGCTCAAGATAGTATCATTATTGGTGGGAATTTAGAATTAACTGGGAATGCTGCTGCTTATGGTTCACCTGCGGCTGATGCAATTAATTTATTTATTCAACAAATTAATGATAATGGGGGTATCCTAGATGGTCGTATGTTAGAGGCAGAAATTATTGATAACCGCTCAGATTTAACAGAATCAGCATCAATCGCGACTCGTTTAGCTGGTAGTGAAGCCGTAGGAATTATTGGACCTACAGCAACAGGTGTAGCAAAAGCAGCTATTCCAATTACTAATGAAGCGGGTATCGCAAACATCTTCGCAGCGACTACAGGTGACGGATTAACATTAGCAGATGATGGATCATTATTGGAGTATATCTTCCGAGTGTGTTTCGAAGACTCATATCAAGGGTTAGCTGCGGGGGCTTATACAGCGAATGAATTAAATTTATCAAAAGCGGTTATCTTAACAGATCAAGCTTTAGACTACTCACTGGCCTTAGCTGATTCTTTCACTGAAACATTCACAGAAAATGGTGGAGAAATCTTAGAAACACAATCATATCAGTCAGGAGATACTGATTTCAAGGCTTTACTCACTTCGTTATTAGGTAAAGATTTCGATGTGTTATACATTCCAGGTTACTATACTGAAACAGGGTTAATTATTAAACAAGCAAGAGAGATGGGGATTACTCAACCAATTATCGGTGGAGATGGCTACCATAGTGATACATTAGTAGATTTAGCAGGGGCTAGTAATGCTACAGATGTATACTTTACAACTCACTTCTCTGAAGAAAGTGATAATCCAAAAGTTCAGGAATTTTTAGCTGATTTTGAGGAAATGTATGGCCGTTCAGCAGACACATTCTCAGCCTTAGGATATGATGCGATTGGTTTGCTTATTGATGCCATTGAAAGAGCGGGATCAACGGATAGAGATGCAATTCGTCAAGCTTTAGAAGAAACTGAAAACTTTGAAGGAATTACAGGAACATTCTCAATGGA
Source organism: Ruoffia sp. FAM 24228 (assembly GCF_045528575.1). Classification (NCBI taxonomy): domain Bacteria; kingdom Bacillati; phylum Bacillota; class Bacilli; order Lactobacillales; family Aerococcaceae; genus Ruoffia; species Ruoffia sp. FAM 24228. Next base: position 5,542 of record NZ_JBGQQZ010000093.1, on the reverse strand, counting down.
TGAAAACCATAATCCAACCAAATCTGCTTTAATGTTACGTCTAGAAAATGGAGAAATTGCGGAAGGATTTGAAGCTTCAGCAGGTGAATAAAAACTATAATTGAACAAACTGATAAAAAAATAGGAAGATTGACATTAATATGTCAGCCTTCCTATTATTTTATAGATTGAAATAATTTGCTAAGAAGTGGGCTAGCCCATCTTCATCGTTGGTAAATTCAGTGTGAGTGTCTGCAACACCCTTGATTTCGTCAGTAGCATTCTTCATCGCCACACCTAAACCAGCGTATTGAATCATTTCTAAGTCGTTATTCTCGTCTCCAAAAGCTAAGATATTCTCATTTGGAATGTGATAGAACTTGCTAACTTTATCCACAGCAACAGATTTGTTGATTCCTTGGCGAACGACTTCTAGAATCGGCAAGACGCCACCCCAAGTACGTACAGACACATCGTCACCGTAGCGAGCCATAATTCGATTTTCAATCGTTTTTTGCTTTTCAACGTCACATAGAATAGTTAATGCCGTTGGATTCTGAGTTAAGTTTGCGCGACTTAATTGACTAATTTCGGCTAAATCTTTAGGGAAGAAAGGACTATCCGGCAAATTCATTGATGAAGAAAATAGTCTATCCTTACCTTCAGCAATTAATAAATTGATATCTAAATTATCTTGATTCGCAAATAATTCAAAAGCGATTTCCTTATCCAATTCCTCATGATAGGCAGGTAAGAAGTGTGGCTTTCTTGGATGATGACAATAAGCACCATTAAAGTTTACCATTGGCGAATTGATATTCATTTCATTGTAAATATTGATACTATTTCTATATGGGCGCCCAGTAACAATCATGACGATATGTCCGAGCTCATCAAGCTTTCTTAAAATTTCAATTGTAAATCGAGAAAGTTTTGATTGATTATTTAAAGTTGTGCCATCTAAATCAATGGCAATAAGATGTTGATTCATATAAGAAACTCCTTTCATATATAGTTGATTATACTTAATTATTTTCAATCATACAAATGAATGTTTAAATTGTTTTTTCTTGTCATATTTCTGTACAATATGAGATATAAATAAATATAAATTATGGAGGAATTTTATGCGTCATATTACTAAGTCTTATTATATAAATGAAATACCCGTTATTGAAATTATCGATGCGAATTTAGAAGATAAAGTTGCACCATTAGCTATTTTTTATCATGGATTTACCGGTAGCAAGGACTCGAGTATGACCTTTGGTAATGAAATCGCTAAACGCGGTTTCCGAGTTATTATGCCAGATGCCCAACATCACGGTGAAAGACGTAAGTATGGAGTGGATTTGAATGTGAATGGTATCTTATTTTTTGAAGCTTTGATGAGTAACGTCAAAGAATTTCCAGAGATAGTTCACTATTATCGTTCGAAAGAATTAATCAAAGACGACTTTATAGCGGTAGCAGGTATGTCCATGGGTGGTATGACGACTTCATTAATATTCAAAGCAAATAAAGAAGTCAATGTTTCTGTAGTGTTAATGGGATCGCCTCAACAAATCAAATTTAACGATTGGATTGTTAATCAATATGTGAGTCATGGTGGTGAAGTGGATCAATTAGCTCCAAATGCTAAAACAATCTATGAATATATGACCGAATACTTCAAGAAGTATGATTTGGGACTGGATCCAAAAGCTATTAATCATAGACCCCTATTATTCTGGCATTCTAAACAGGATCCAGTTGTCCCATACATCTACGCAGAAGAATTTGTGGAAGCTGCAACAAAAATCCCAGAAGGTAAATATGTTTACTTAAAATTAGACGAACACGGTGCCCATAAAGTACCTTTCATCGAAATGGCAAGGATGGCTGAATTTATTTCTGCTGCTTATAATGAAGAGGTTGAAAATGTTTATGAAGTAGCCGAAGAAAATTTCAATAAACTGTGGGGATAATCACTAAAGAAATTAAATATATCCCAATTTAAGTAAAACGCTTTAATTATTAATTGGAGCGTTTTATTTTACGTGATATTATAAATACATCAGATGATTGGGAGGATTAGCATAAATGAATCTTAAAACAAAAAGTAAACAAATTATTGAAGTCGATGGACTAAAATTTAAAGACTTAAATAACAACGGGGTACTGGATCCATATGAGGACTGAAGATTATCAAGTCGAGAGAGAGCTAAAAACCTTGTTCCATTAATGAATATCGATGAAAAGTTGGTATGTTAATGATTAATAAATTAGGTATGGGGAAAGCGAAAAAAGAAGGCAAAATACAGAAATCTTAGATGAAGTATTTAAAAAAAGCTGATGAAACATCTATGAAGTTACTAGATAAATATCCAACGACTGAAACGATTGAAAAAATACACATGCATCATTTTAACTTAAGAGATAAAAGGTGAAGGCTATAAAACCATTGATTTTTTTGAAAATAAAGTAAAAATGAATGGTTTGGATTCAGATATTCGTAAAGGATACATGTATATGGCTGACGTTGTGACAGATCCAGAATAGCAACGTACTGATGGAACATTTGGAGAAGAACCAGAATTGATTAGTGAAATTATTGCTCGCTTGATTAAAGGATTTCAGGGAGAGGAACTTAATGAAGACTCAATTGCACTAACAATCAAACACTTCCCAGGTGGTGGAGCAAGAGAGAATGGATTTGATCCGCATTATAAAGAAGGAAAAGGGAACGCATACCGTACAGAATGTAGTTTAGAAAATTATCATTTACATCTATTCATCGAAGTTGCGAAACATAATCCAAGTTCAATGATGCCTTATTATTCAGCACCAAGTAGTGAGAAAAGTTGTTTCCAAAGTTTTGATGGGGAAGCAATGCCATTTAAAGAAGTTGGAATGACATTTAACCATTACATTTTAAATCATTTATTGCGTGATAAATTAGGATTCACTGGATACAGTAACTCAGATCCAGGAATTATAGGTAAAACTGGTTGGGGTGTTGAAGACTTAACAGTTCTTGGTCGCTTTGCTAAAGCAATTAATGCTGGAACAGATTTAATCATTGGAACAAACCAAGTTAAAGACTTGAAAAAGCTATTTCAACTAACTTAATTTCACCACAAAGAATTGATCAAGCAAATGTGAATGTTTTGAGTGAGATGTTTGATTTAGACTTATTCGACAACAAAAATTATTTTGGAGACCAACCTGTCATGGATGAAGCAACTAAGAGAGAAGCTGAAGAAGCAGCATATCAAGCGCACTTGAAATCAGTGATATTATTAAAAAATAATAATGTATTACCAGTTAGAGGACAAAAACTATTCGTTAAAGCGTTTGGTAGAGGTGAAGAAGAAACTGAAAAATACCAAGAACTTCTATTAAAAAATGTGAAGGCATTAAATATCGAAATTATTGATGATTATAAAGAAGCTGACATTGCAGCGTTATTCCTATACCCATTAAGTGGTTCATACTTTGATGCGACACCTGGTTTATTAGAATTAGAAATCTGTGAAGATAAGACGAATATTGCACTGAATGGCGACACTTATAAAAAAACAACTTTAAGTAATTTCTATGAATTAAATAAAATCGTAGGCTACATGAACGAAAACGGCAAAAAGTTGTGACATCAGTGAATATGATCTTGCCTTGGATTTTAGAGAATATTGAGAAGAAATCAGAAGCCTTACTTGTTGGTTATGATACATTCCCTGGAGCAGTGCTTGAAGTGATCCTCGGTCAATTCTCTCCAATTGGGAAACTACCTTTAACATTACCTAAGAATAGTAAAGTTATTGGAGTGGATGAATACGGCGTTTCAATTTCACTTAACGACGTACCAGGTTACGATAAAGATAAGTATATGCGTGAAGGAATGACTTATGCTTACGTTGATCAAGCAGGGAATGAATACCGAAGCGGCTTTGGTTTAAATTAATAGCATTTAATTTTTTCCATAGAAAGTGCTTATCTTTTACTTAATACGTTAAAACGTTATAATGTAAATGAACTTAAAGATGAGATATGGGGTGAGTAGGTGGAGCCAATGTTTTGGAAACGAACGGAAGATTATTACTATTTAAAATTAGAAACTCATTATTTAGATATACCTTACTATAATCAGAAAAGACGCATCCGTGTGTTATTACCGAAAGATTATAAAAAAGATGTTGATGATGCTTACCCTGTATTGTATATGCATGACGGACAAAATGTATTTTACAGTAAAGAGGCATTTGTGGGTCATTCTTGGAAAGTTATTCCCACAATAAAAAATAATTTAGATTTACCTAGAATGATTATTGTTGCCGTAGATAATGCTAGTGAAAATCGATTAAATGAATATTCGCCATGGCCAACGGATCAAACGAAGACTGAAGAATTTCAGGATGTCGGTGGAGATGGGGCATTACATGCTGACTGGTTTGTTAACGAATTAAAACCCTTTATTGATGATAACTATCGAACACTTCCTGATAGAAAGAATACGTTACTAGCTGGTAGTTCAATGGGGGGCATTATGGCAGCCTATATGGGGAGTAAGTATCCAGAAGTTTTCGGAGTTCTTGGTGTATTCTCCTTAGCGTCATGGTTTAATGAGAAAGAATTTTTATCTTTCATCAATAAGCATCCTTTAAACCCAAATACGAAAGTATATATACAAGTAGGAACAAGCGAAGGTGATGATACGGATGCTAATTTTATCGGAGGAAAGATGAATCAGAAATATATTGATTGTAATCTTCGATATTATAATGATTTGCTGAAAATGAATCATCCCATCGATAATATTTGGTTACGAATTATGGCAGACGAAGAGCACCATGAACTTTATTGGGCACGACATTTTCCAGAATTCCTAAGATATGGCTTTGATATTATTAAAGGTGATAATTAATCTTATTTTTCTTTTAAAAAGACTGGATTATCTAAATACTTGCGTTATAATGTAAATCTCTTAGATATTTTAATAAAGGAGTTTTTATAATTAATAAACCTCAATTTATAACACATACAATTGAATTAGTTGATGAGAACCATCCTTTGATTGCTCAGTTTCAACTTTCTTTAATGTTGTTAGTACCAAGTAGTTTAATAGCAACGGATATTCGCACAGGTTTTCCAAACTTAGTTAGCAATGAGCGGATAATTATTGACCAATTTGTTCTGATGCAATTTGAGGATTACAACAAGAATGCTGATAGTCAAAAACTGAGACCCTTATTATATGCAGATAATTTTCTACAAATTATTGAAGATGATTTATTTAATTATTATCAGACACATGATGAGATCGAATTAGTGAGTTGTAATTTGAATTTGTTTACCGATGTAAGGGCAAATTCAGCCATCAAACTTTTTTCATCGAATCCTGAAGATACAACTAGAGATAATTAGCAAAAAGAAAACTCCCTTTACGGGAGTTTTTTCTTTGCATGTGCGCCCGGCATGGGCGATAACTTGGTGGTGAAAGTCCACTACAGACTTGGCAGTAGGAACTGTTAGCTAAAGGCAAGGGTGTCCACCGTGAGGTGGAATCTGAAGGAAGCCGGAGGCA
>NZ_JBGQQZ010000092.1:0-6932 GCF_045528575.1 Ruoffia sp. FAM 24228 | reverse complement strand
GATGAGACTAAAAAGTTTTTCTTTAGCTTAGAAAATCGATTAAAATATTTTAATTTCGATAAAGTGATCCAAAATTGAAAAATAACGACTAGAATAACTCAATATTTAAAAGTATGAATTATTCAGGCTAATACAAGTAATTTATTTGCTAAAAATCTTTGTAACTATAGCAAATACAATCATGAATTAGTATAGAAACTAGATAGGTACGAGTGGTTATCAATAGTACTTTGTTTATAGAAGGAGTAAAATGAATTTATAGGAGGCGAAAGCTGATGAAACGATTAATTAAATCTGTTGTATTAGTAACAGCATTGACACTCCCACACATGATTATGCCTAATACGGAATTTGGTATAACGGAACAAATAGTTACGGCTGAGTCAGAAACGCCAAAAGAACATGCGCAATCAGTTGTGTCAACCTTAGCTGAGATGTATCCTGAAGATACGTTGCCAACTTACGTGTTGACGGCTGATTTACCTGAATATGTTACTGCTGCCACGACAGGTGTAGATGATCAAGATAACTTCAATATTTTTTATTATGCAGAAGACACACCCTTCGAAGTGAATGACTCTGCAGTCAATCGTTTAACACCAATAGCATCTTTAACTAAAACGACCTATCGAACAGAAGAAGCAGCCATTGAAGCAGTCAATCAAGTCTTAGATTTACAAGGGGACGAAGTTGATTTAGGTTATGATATTACGGGCTACTTGCAAGGTGCAGCCGGTTCAACGTATTTAAACTGGAAAGAAGGCAATTGGAGTCTGTTAATTCAAGCGAATAATATGAACGAAGAAAATCCAGTACCTTTAGCAGAATCGGTTGTTAAATATCTTGAAGAAGTCTACTTACCTGAACCTTCGAGCGTAGGGCAAGTGAGATTAAGCCCAGCAGAAGGCGAGACGTACGAAGATAATACGGTTGTTTGGCAAGAAGACAATGTAGTTTATCAAGTGAAACACATTGATCCAATGCAAGCAGTCGTTATGACAGGTTCAATTTCAGAACCGACCGAACAATAGTTATCTATAGACAAAAATTTAACCCCGTTTATACCGCTAAAATGACGGTATAGACGGGGTTTCTTTGTGTATGAACTAATTTGGTTGTGGTTGCATCTTCGTAAGGATTAAACCGACAATAAAGCCAACTAAAGCAGGGACGACCCAACCAAAGCCAATACTAAAGAAAGGCAAGAATGAGTTTGCAAAATTGACAAACATATCTGCTTGGAACCATTGATATAAAGGCTGTGGTAAGGCAGCCACCATATCAAACAGCGCCGCAAGTAATGTAAAGAATGTGACACTACGGTAGATTGTCTGGCTTTTAATTACGGGCTCGAGTAGATGTAAAAGGATTAAAGTAATGGCTAATGGGTAAAGCAACATCAAGACAGGTGTTGAATACGAGATGATTAAATCTAAGCCAATATTTGCCACTAAAAAGGCCATCAGTGTCGCAATGATTGTCCAAACCCGTTGAGTAACAAAGCTCGGGAACAAGTCCGCAAAGGTTTCCGCTAAAGCAACAACCAGTCCAATCGCCGTCTTCAAACACGCCACAGCCATCACACCTGCAAGTAGAATTTGTCCAAACAGACCAAAGTAATGTTGAGTAATTATCGACATCGCCACTCCACCATTAGGGGCAACTTCCGCAAAATTAAGACTTTGAGTCCCTAAGAGCGCTAGGCAAAGATAAATTAAAGCCATGACCGCTAAACTAAAAATCCCACTTTTAACAGTCTCAGAAGCTAAACGGGTCGGTTCCGTAACTCCAATTTGACGAATGGATTTAATAATTATAATTCCAAAAGCTAAACCAGCTAAACCATCCATCGTATTGTAACCTTCAAGCAGTCCCGTTGAAAAAGGAACAGTTTGATATGTTTCGACAGAGGCCGCACCTCCAATTAAAGGATCACCGGAAGTAAAGGCTCTAATGAGAATAATTGTTAGTAAAACTAAGAAAAGTGGATTCAAGTATCGTCCAATCCAATCTAAAATCCCACTAGGACGTAATGAGAAATATAAAACAATTGAATAAAAAATCAATGAATATATAAATAAAGATAGTGTATTAAATTCTTGAGGAATTAAAGTAGACAGTCCGACTTCATAAGACACAGTAGCTAAACGTGGTGTCGCGAAAAATGGGCCGATGGTCAAATATAAAGCAACAGTAAAGAAATAACTGTACCCTTTAGATATCTTTTGTGACATATCAATCACGGACTCACTTTGAGATAGTCCCATAGAAATCACTGCTAATAAAGGAAGACCTACAGCTGTTATGTTAAAGCCTAGGATTGCAGGCCAGACTGATCCGCCTGCCGCTTGACCAAGGGAAACCGGAAAGATTACATTTCCTGCCCCAAAGAAAAGTCCAAATAATAAGGAAGCAACAACAAGTGTTTCCCTAAATGAAAGTGTTAACTTTGGTTGTTTCATAATATACCTACTTCTATTGTTATAGTTTTATAAAAATCTAGTGTAATGGGATTAAGAAGATATTTCAATAGTTTTTTAAAAAAGGTGAAACAGAGTTTTATATAAAAGCGCTTATTATGGATACAATCAACCGAATATTAGGTGGGCAATCTAGTTTTATTTACATAAAATTAATATTAGGCGTCATGGAGTTTACACTAACTTTACTTAAATTTGATATTAAATTTACAAGCGTATGGTAATCTCATTTTATAGCTAAGTCGATCGAAGATGCTTTGCACAATACATTTTTGAGTTGCTCTACAGCATATAAAAGAGAAGTAAGCTAATTCAACAGAGTATCGAGAAAGGAGCTGGAACTAAGGTTGCAGTTTCTTTTGTTATTACTTCATTCTAAGGAGGACACTATGAGCATTTTTGAATTAGATTTAATATTAGGTGAGTATGATACACAAACAAATATAAAAATCCCTTTTGAAATTAAAAATAAATATTCAGAATTAATCATTCATTTCAGTTACAATCCGGATAAAAGCAAGGACGATGTTGCCAGAAGGCAAGTTGAAGATGCCTTAAGAAAATACGACCAAGCTGATTTTGCGAGTGCAAAGCGCTTAGCATATGATCATTTACCGATTGATAAATTAATCACGTTATCATTATCAAAGAATGGCAAGTACTTAGGAGCACATCACAATAAAAGCAATGATCAAGAAATTACAATTAATAATGAAACAGCCAGTTTTGGATTTTGGCCTGTAGAAGCTGAACCTGCTGATTGGGAATTACAGTTAAATTGTCATTGTATTGCGAGTAAAGAAGTTGAGGCAAATATCCGAATTGAGGCGATAAAATGACAGCATACCAATTTCCAGTCGAAGTTCACTCACATACCATTCATAGTGATGGCCAATTTACGGTAAAGGACTTAGTTGAATCTGCCGTATCTTTTGGGTATAAAGGACTTATTCTAACTGATCATAACACATCAGCAGGTTACTCAGAGATGCCTATAGTGCCGGCTGTTAAGGATGGAGAACTAGTTACATTACACGGGATTGAATGGACAACTTACTTTGGCCATATGTTAGTTCATGATGCGGATTACGACGTTGACTGGCGTGAAGCAACCCCGAATACCATTGATAAATACATGGCAGAAGTCCAAGCGGCTAACGGGCTAGTGGGGATTGCCCATCCTTTCGATATGGGTAGTCCTATTTGTACGGGGTGCCATTGGGATTATCAAGTGAAAGACTATAATTTGGTTAATTATATCGAGATTTGGAATAGTAACCAGCCGCAGGATAAATCAGAATCGATCTTAGCTTATGATTTTTGGGTAGATAAATTGAAGAAAGGTTATGAGATTTCTTGCTCTGCTGGTCGCGATTGGCATCGGCCTGACACGTTAGATGCTAATATGGGCGTGACTTATCTTGATATACCTGAGTCTGAGCTAACGGCTGAGAATTTCAAAGCATCCCTGGGTCAAGGTCAATTTTATGTGACATTAGGAGCTGTCGTGGAGTTTCAATTACAAGCAAAAGACGTTACTCGGAGTTATCACATCGGTGACCGGGTGGAGTCGGAAGACTATAGTGAAGGTCAGATTCAAGTAAGGGTTGAACCCACTGAATTGCATGATTTGACGCAGTTTGCGGTTGAGAATGCCTATATGACGATATGGAATAATGAAGAAGTGATATACCAAAGTGAGCCTCTAAAATTATTAGATTCACCTTGGGAGATTGAGATTCCTTTGACGCAAGATTTAGCCAAGGGTTACGTGCGCTTTGATATTCGCGCGGACTTTCGTGGAATCAAGGCAACGCCAGTTGTTGTTGGGAATCCTATCTATATTAAGTAAGTCTTACAAGTTCAATGTTGTGGGTGGTAGGTTGACTGTCTCTTCAATATTGAACTTTTTTTGTATAGAGTTTTGTCAGTGTCACTAAAGTCGAACATTCAAAAGTTTTTGTTATGAATTATTCGACCTTTGATTAACGTTCGGGGCAGATTGTGTTAAATTCAATTAATCATTACAAGCGAGGTGTATCATGGAAAATACAAAGGAACAATTAGTAAAATATAAAATTGAAGACGTACCACCCACATCAGTTGCCGTTGTCTTAGCTTGGCAACATATTTTAGCGGCTTTTGCAGGGATTATTGCGGTCCCATTAGTCGTTAGTGCTGCCTTAGGTTTCTCAGTTGAAGAGACGTCATTTATGGTGAGTGCGACAATCTTTGTGTCAGGTCTAACGACGATTCTTCAGTCTAAAGGGCTTGGACCGATTGGGGCACGTGTGTCAGGGATGATGGGAACGGACTTTACCTTTGTGAATCCAGCGATTAGCGTGGGGTCGCAGTTTGGGATTGCTGGGATTGTTGGTGCAACGATTGCGGGATCATTTGTTGAAATTATTTTAAGTCGTTTTATTAAGCCGTTAACTCGCTTCTTCCCACCATTAATTACCGGGACGGTTGTTGCTCTGATTGGTATTACCTTACTTCCAGTGAGTATGGATTGGGCAGCTGGAGGTGTTGGTGCATCGGATTATGGGTCACTGCGTAACTTGACCGTAGCTTTTGCTGTAATGGTATTCACTTTATTCTTGAACCATTTTGGTAAAGGCATCTGGAGCACGGCTTCAGTATTTATTGGAATGATTGTGGGTTACATTATCTGTATTCCATTAGGCATGGTTGACTTAACTGAAGTGTATGCAGCTGATTGGATTGCTCTTCCAAGTATTTTACGTTATGGTGTGCATTTTGACTTAGCATCAACGCTTGCTTTCGTTCCAGCCTATCTTGTATCAACGATTGGTACTTTCGGAATTATGATTGCAATCGGGGAAGCTTCAGGTGAGAAGATTTCTAGCGAAGGTCTTCAAGGTGGCGTACTATGTGATGGCGTGGGATCAATGATCTCAGGACTATTTGGAGCCGGTCCAAATACCGCTTTCTCACAAAACGTAGGATTAATTACTTTGACTAAGGTTGCTAGCCGTCGCGTGATGATCTTGGCGGGTATTTTCTTGACAATCTTAGGTATTTTCCCTAAATTAAGTGCATTGATAGCTGTCATGCCTCAACCTGTTCTAGGTGGTGTAGGTGTGATTATGTTCGGACTGGTTGCCGCTCAAGGTATCAAGACGTTATCTCAAGTTCACTTAGGGGACCGTGAATTATTAATTATCTCAGTGGCCTTCGCCTTAGGAATTGGTGTAACTGTACGCCCAGACATCCTAAGTGGCTTACCACAAGCTGTTCAGATGATCTTATCATCAGGTATCTCAACAGGTACTTTAGCTGCTTTAATCTTGAATATTGTCTTAAAAGAATCGAAAGGTGAGTAATATGAAGTTATTAGAAGATAAAATCCTCAACGTCGGTCGTGTACTCGGAGATGACATATTAAAAGTGGACTCATTTTTGAACCATATGATTGACACAGACTTAATGATGGCGATGGGTGAAGACTTCTACCAACACTTTAAAGATAAACCCATCAATAAAATCCTAACCCTTGAAGTATCAGGGATTGCGGTCGCTTTCGGTGCAGCCCAATACTTCAAAGTGCCAGTCTTATTCGCTAAAAAGATTGAATCTTTAACGCTAGGTAAAGATGTTTACACTAGTGAGGTTATCTCATATACAAAGAACAAGCGTTACAATATCAATGTCGCTAAAAGCTTCCTAACAGAAGATGACCACGTCCTTATTATCGACGACTTTTTAGCTAAAGGTGAAGCCTTAAAAGGCATGTTCGACCTATGCCAACAAGCCGGTGCAACCGTAGAAGGCGTTGGTATCGCAATTGAGAAAGTCTTCCAAGGTGGCGGACAAAAATACCGCGACCAAGGCTACGATGTCTACAGCCAAGCGATGATTGAGCGTTTTGAAAATGGCCAAGTGATTTTTATAGGAGAATAGTTATAATTAGATAAAAGCCTGCAGCCAAGTTGATTTGTGGAATCAACTTGACTGCAGGCTTTTACTTGTGGAGGTAGCGAGATCTTTCTTCAATACCGCTTCTCATATTGCAGAGTAAAGCTCGCTAGTCTGCATAACCGCGTCCCATTGTGCAGAGTAAACCCCGCTAGTCTGCATAACCGCGTCTCATTATTCAGAGTAGGCGCAATCACACATCAAAATAAAACAAGTCCTCGAATTTTTGGTCAAGTGCGATGCATAAGATCAGGGCCAGTTTGGCTGTGGGGTTGAATTGGCCGGTTTCAATAGAGCTGATGGTATTGCGTGATACTCCGATTTCTTTGGCCAAGGCGGCTTGGGAGTAACCCTTTTCTGTGCGGGCTTTCTTTAAGTTATTTTTTAATACGCCGATTGTAAAATTAAGCTAGACAACTAAAACAGCCATTTGTGGTACACTCAACTTGTAATTCCGACCAAAGAATACAAAGGAGTGACCACAAATGACCTACACCCATCTTACCACGGATG
>NZ_JBGQQZ010000091.1:0-7275 GCF_045528575.1 Ruoffia sp. FAM 24228 | reverse complement strand
AAGTGAATTCTCCTTTTAGTAATGTATGGTAACTTTATTATATAGGAATTCACTGGCTTTTGTGTACATACAAAAAAAGGTGTCAGTGAGATTTCTCTCACCAACACCAAAAATTCAAGAACCATAATAGTGAAGTCATTATTATTTAAAGACTCAGATATGGACTGATCTTATTCAACCTGTTATTCAGATTTTTCTTCCTTTGCTGCTTCTAACGATTCATCCAAAGCTTCTTTATAATCTTGAGTGTTCTCATTAGGTAAATCAATTGAGTTAATTTCCTCTAGATTAATAATAAATTTCGGATGGAATGTTTCATTAGCTTGCTGGTCAAAAGTAAAGAATAGCACTTGTATGTCTTCACTAATATCTTGCAGCACTTTATACATGCTAGTTTTACGGAATTCATCAAAGTTTACAAAGGCATCGTCAATGATGATTGGCATCTTAATCATTCTCTGAGCACTAATGACAAAGGCTAATCTTAAGGCAACATATAATTGCTCCAAAGTACCTTGTGATAATTCGTGTGGTGAGAATAAGACGTCACTAAATTGTTTTACTTTAATATCTTTCTTATTCATCTTAATTTGTGTATAGCGACTGAAACTTAAGATATTAAAGATATGATCAGCAATATCATTCATTTCATTGACTGGATTATCCAAACCTTTACGAAGTGTTTGATTAATCATATCCATTGCCAAACGTTTAGTTCCCCATTCATGAATCACTTCAAGAATTTCTGTCTTTTTATTCTCAAGTTGTTGTGATAATTCTTGGAAAGTACCGTCTTGCTCAAGTTGTTGAATCTCCACGACGAGATTCGCTCTCTCACGAATATTCGGATCTAACTTCCCTTTCAGAATTGAATGCTCACGTTCTGATTCATGGAATGACTCGTTAAGACTTTGTTTACTTTCAATCGAAGCTAAATCATCTTCGTAGCCAGTAATTTGTTCTTTATAAAGTTCTTTTTTATTCGTTAAGTCTTCAATTTCTTGGTTAATTGACACTCGTTGTTCAAATTCTAAGCGATTTGTAACATCCGTTTTATTATAGATGTCTTGAATCTCAACTTGTCGTGCGTCAATTTTGCCTTTGTTTTTCTCAATGCGTTCTCTAGCCTCAACTAAACGCTCCTTCAAGCTATTCCCTCTTTGTTGAGCTTGAATTAATGACGCTTCAACTTCTTCCACGTGACGAATTAACACGCGCGTAGTTACATCCTTGGCTGGGAATCGTTCTAGAAGTGGCGAGATTGCATCTTTCCAATCTTCAATTTGCGATGCTAATTTGGCCAATTCAGCCTCATAAGTCTCGCGTTTTTCCATCTCAGAGAAGTAGGTTTTCACTGGATTTGTCTTTAGAATCCACTCTGGATCAGCTGTTGGATAAAAACCAATCTCAGTTAACCAATGATTTTGATCTTTTACAATTTCAGCTTTTGCTTCTTCTAATTCATTAATTGTATCTTCTTTTTCATTGATTTCTGTACCGAGTTCACGACTTTGCTCACTCACTTGTTTCTCTTCTTCTTTCAACTGGTTCGCTCGATCGAGGACTGGACTATTATTAAACTCATTCATTAAGTTACGGTGTTTTATAAACACATAAGACATTGACGCAATTCCGATAATGGTCATAAACACACCTAACCAGAATATTATATTCGCCATACTTGCTTCATTAACTAAATTGAAGAATACGACAATGAGCCCAACAACTAACAGTGTTAAACCTATAAAGTACTCTGATAATCGCGTATTTTGAATTAGAATTTCTTCTTCATTTACACGCTGATTCTCAATCTTCGCCACACTTTGACGCAAGTTTGCGCTTTTATTTTGCAAATTTTTTCTCTGTTCTAAAAGCATCTTACGTTGAATTCGAATGGTTTCAATTTCAGAATTGCTGTCGATTAATTTTGTTTGGATGATTAAGCCTTTTTCAACTTTTTCTTCATAAGCTTGGCTGTTCTCAATCTTTTCTGGATAGAATTGTCCTTTTACCGCTAATTGAGTCATAGATTCGTTTGTTTCGTGAATACGCTGATTCATTTGCTCAAATTTGGTTTGAACTTCTTTAATTTGCTCTGTATGAGATAACCATTTCTTACGGTCTTGTTCATGATTATTCGCCCAATTAAATCGTGTTAGCTGGCCTAAATCGTTTTGAATGTGAGAGATACGTTCTGTTAAGGCTGTATTCTCTTCCTCCAAGTTTTGGATGGAGTCCACATCATCTTTCAATTTCTTTGGCGCGTTCTCAGGAATAGTCGTAAATACAAGTCCCTGTAAGGCTTTCTCTGTCGCTTTGAGTTTCAAGTAAGTGTCATAACGCGAGATGAGTTTATCTTTTTCTCGTATGTCTTGTTCAACTTGATTGAGTTGTTGATTTGTTTCTTTGATGACAACATCAATTTGGTCCCGACGTCTAGTTAAATCATTGTAGCGTCCCGTGTTTCTTTTAGCTTCATTCGCTTGTTCAGAAAGATGATCATAATCATTAAGCAGACGGTTTAGTTCAGGTTTAACACCCCTAGGTTTGAATAATTCATCCGTTTGTTTCTCAAGATCCTTAGAGATGCTTAAGAATTTATCGCTTCCAAGGGTTCCGATACTTAGAAAATAATCATTTAACTGGTCTGCGCCTACATTCGCTAATTCTTGTAAATTCGCTAAGTTAAAGGCATAAAAGTTATCAAATAATGACTCGTCTAAGCCACCTAATATTTCATTCAGTTTAGATACAGCTAATTCTTCGCCTGAATCTGTATAAAGTTTCAATTCTTTATCCGTTCTTTCGATCCAAACATCACCATAGACTGTTTCTGTTAACAGAATGCGTCCACCGTATACGTCACTATTCTTAGGTTCATAACGATTAGGCTGGTTTACTTTTTTACGTCGACTTGGAAAACCGAAGAGAATCGAACGAATAAATGATTGTAAAGTTGATTTACCTGACTCATTACGGCCATAGAACAATTGAATGTCATCGTTAATATCAAACTTTTGGTTAATCCAACGTCCATATCCATAGATATCTAATGTTTTAATTCTCATGAGTCTCATCCTCCGTCTCTTTATCTAGCCCGATCATTTGTGCTATTAATTGTCGAGCAGAATAAATCATATCTTCCTGTAAGGATTCATCATGTTCTAAGTTAAAGTGACGTTTAATTAGTGGATGTTGATGCAAATCAGATACGACTGTCTTAAAGCGGTCGCCCCCTTCTAATTCTTCCACCACTTTATTAAAACTTTCCTCCAAACCTGGATCAAAATGAAAGACGTCTAAAGATACATTTAATTTGGGTGTCATTCGATGAATGAGTACAAATGGACTTTCCTGATAATCTTGGTCTAAGACTTGGAAAAATTCGCCATCTTGAATTTGTTCAAGGAGTTGAGGTTCAAGTCTTTGGGCTTGAGTTAACTCCACATGAATAAAGTAAGTTTGTTGATTTGCGTTCGCTTCATCTTGGAAATTAGCCCTGATTTGTTGTAATTCTTCAATAATATCATTCGCTTGCCAATCAGATTCGCACTCTAATTTAGCATTTTCCCAAACAATTGAAGCAAGAGAGTAAAACGTATTTATCGTTTTTTGACCCTTCTCTAATTCAACGATATAGCACCCTTTATCGCCAGTTTCATTAATATGACGTCCTTGGATTGTCCCAGCATATTGAATCAATGGTTCTTGGTTCATCACTTCAGATTTATGAATATGTCCTAAAGCCCAATAATCATAGCTTTTTGAGAGTAGTTCCTCGATATTAAAAGGAGCATAATTTCCTGAATCTGATTCAATTCCTTCTAAAGCTCCATGTAACAGCCCAATATTGAAAGCTTCTGGGTTGTTATTCATTGGATAATCATTAACCACGCGTTCGTGAATCCATTTCGTTGTATAACTGAAACCATGAATTTGAACTAAACGTCCATCCTCTAGATTGAATTCATAACTTGATACTTGTCGGGAATCTAGAGCATGCACATTGTTGGGATAGATCACACGTGCTTTATCTGGACGAATATAATCATGATTACCATGTATAAGTACAACGGGAATGTCCACTTTATCTAAGCGTTCCATTTGTTTCATAAAAAAATGCTGAGCGACGATTGATTGCCGCTCGCTGTTATACACATCACCTGAAATTAGCATGACATCAACGTCTTCATTAATCGCAATACTTACACAGCGCTCAAACGCTTTAAACGGGGCATTGATTAACTCTTTTTGTAATTGAGGCGAATCATTACCTAGCCCTGCAAAAGGACTATCTAAGTGTAAATCGCTGACGTGCAATAATTTCATCTTGTTTGCTCCTTTCATTGAATAGTTTTATATAAGAGAGAAAATTTACGTAAAGAAAACCAGCCAAAAGCATCGATCGTCTCGAAAACTTCCAGCTGGCAATAAAGTTCAGCAAATAATTACTGGCTCATGTTTTGATAAACTTCATTTAATGGCTTCGTAATAATCTGGTTGATGTCATTAATCGTTTGGCTTACTTGTTGCTCACTAGCCATTAAACGGTTAATGTTCTCATCTTCTTGAACTTTAACAGACATTGCTTGAATGTTTGCAATCTCTTCTTCTGTAGGTGCTTCACCTTGCATTTGTTTCTGTTGTAATTGTTGCGAAATCGCGCGGAATTCTTTGAATAACTCACGACTCTCATCGTTCGCTTCAATGGCAGCAACTGATTCTTTTAAATCATTATATGCTGGTAATGCTCTTAAGTCGCGCTCCAATTGATTCGCAGTATCATAAATATTATTATTTTCTGTCATACTCTCTCTCCTTTTTTAACTTCTATCTTAATATTAGCAAAATTAGACTCTCTTTACTACCAGAAACGGTTATAAATCTGAATTAATTTGAAAGTTACATTAGTTAGTTTTCCACACAAATTAAACTAATTTATCCAACCCGAAACTTCTTCAACTACATTAGAACCAATTCTACCTATCTCATTGAGTAGATTCCCACCGTGTTCAGTAATAAACTCACCCGCATCATTCAAGAAGTACGTTGCTTGTTCTTGCCAATTATTCGCATTCTCCACAATGTTTGTAGACTCTTGAGTTTGTGACGCATAAGTGACATCGAAAGGCGTCTGCGGTGATTGATTCATTAGTGCCGTTGTCTGAAGATTGAATAAGGCACCCATACCAGTTGGCATGAGTTCATCTAAAGACGGTTGGCCTTCGACGTCTACTTCGTCTAAGCCTGACCATGACACGACGACAAAGTCTGGTGTGTAACCAACCATCCATCGATCACGTGTATCCATATTTCCTTCTGCTACTTCGGTGCTTCCGGTTTTACCAGCTAACATACCATAATCTGGTCCGGATCCATAACCGGTCCCGTATCCACCATAAGTATCTAACATCATGCTTGTCATATCTGCAGCGACATTAGAAGTCATTACCATATGTTTTGTTGGTGATTCATTGTTGTAGACCACTCGTCCCGATGCATCTTCAATTCGACGAATAAAACTACTTTCATAACGAATACCTTCATTAGCAAAGGCTGAATAAGCATTCGCTATTTGTAGTGGTGAAAGCCCTGGATTAATAACTCCAAGTGCTAAGGATAAATCTTGATTTTCTTGCGGGACATTAATACCAAATTGTCTTAATTTTCTGACCGATTCACTAATTCCAATATCATCCATTAAGTGAACAGCTGTTGTATTCTTACTTTGCGCTAAGGCGTAGTATAATTCAGTTTCGCCACCCGGTTCCGTATAATTATTATAATTATTTGGCGCATAATCATTCGCACCATGGCCTTCCACGACATCCGGAACGATTGAATGCATATTGTAACCATTCTCAAGGGCGGGTACATAGACAGCCATTGGTTTAAGTGTTGATCCTGGTAAGCGGTACATGTCCGTTGCGCGGTTAAAGCCGCGATAGACATAATCCCCTCGGCCGCCGTAGACTGCCATAATCCCACCCGTATTTGGATCAATAACGACACTTGCACTTTGAACTAATGGTTCTCCTGTCCCATCATCTGGGAATATCCATGTATTATCATATGACCTGTCTATGGCATTTTGATATGCAGGGTTTAAATTCGTATAAATTTTATAACCTTTTGATAATAAATCATCTTCTGGAATATCAGTCACTGCCACTACTTCATTAATGACACCATCGAAGTAATACGGATAAGTGTAACTATCCTCGACATAGTAATTATCATAAAGATATATTCCTTCAGCCATTATGGCATCAGCATCTTCTTGGGTGATGACATTATCTGAAGCCATCAATTGAGCTACAACATTCCGTCTTTCAATCGCCGCTTCATAATCATCAATCGGGTTAAATATTGAAGGTCCCTTAAGAGTTCCTGTTAGGACCATACTTTCATTATAGTTAAGTTGCGAAGCTGGATGACCAAAGTATTTCTGAGAAGCATCTTCAATCCCCCAAACTCCGTTACCATAGTAGGAATTATTTAAATACATTTCTAAAATCTGGTCTTTTGTATAATGCTTTTCAACTTCTATAGATAGAAAGAGTTCTTTAATCTTCCGTTGGAAGGTTTGATCGAGCGTTAAGAAGGCATTCTTCACAAGTTGTTGGGTAATCGTACTCCCACCACCGCCACTCGTGTCTCGATTGATTAATAACCTAACAAACGCACGTCCGATCCCGATAGTATCGAAACCGTTATGTTCATAGAAGCGTTTATCCTCAACGGCCACTAACGTCTCTCGCATCTGGGGCGAGATTTGATCTAAAGGAACATAGGTCCCTTTTTGAGCCATTAAAGTTCCAGCACTTGTATCATCGTAAGCATAAATAGTTGTTTGAGACATAAGTCCTTCTTGCAAGGTAGCGACACTCGTTGTCTTAGCAATAAGAACAGAATAACTTGATAGCAGTAAGGCAAACGTTAAGGCAATAAAGATTAACCACTTCCAACCACGGTAATATTGCCACATGGATTTTACTTTATCCCAGGTTGCATTACTTTTTCTCGTTGGTTTCGTTGGTTGATTGTTATTTTCTTCCATAGTTTGCCTCCTTTCATTTTATTATTGTATAAATTAATATAGTATTATCTTACTGATTTGTTATCAGCCTAAGGAATGATAGCCTTACTGGGAGCGTCAAGAAGTTTGTGTAAATAAAGAATTCCTTCTGTAAAAAAATCAGCTCTCTGCTAGTGTTCCAAACATTTCCCATAGCTCTGCTTCAGCTTGCTGGAAACCGCGGTGGCTTCGGGTTA
>NZ_JBGQQZ010000090.1:0-7503 GCF_045528575.1 Ruoffia sp. FAM 24228 | reverse complement strand
CGAGTTCCCAATGCCCGAACTCTTTTCGATTCTTCACAGATTTGGGGCGTTTTGAGATGGGAGTGCCGATATTAAACTTTCCTCGCGTTTCTTGAGGCTCTCGACTTTTTCCTTTGTGTCTTAAGACCGTTAGGGGCACCTTTAAGATATCTTGGTAAATCCAGTTATAGATGGATTTAAAGGAAATTTTCCCCTGATAATCTCGTCCAACAATTTGTTCAGGTGACCATGTACGTTCTAATTTATCTTGAATGTCTTTAAGTAGCTCGACCGTGTACTTAGGATTTCTACCCTTAAGACGTGCACGTTGATTGGCACCTTCATGGGTATCCTGAGCTTGGTATTGATCTGAAGGGCATCGTTTAAGTTCTCGATAAATCGTTGACCGATGGCGCCCGATTAATTGAGCAATGCGATTAATTTTATAGCCTTCTTGATAGAGTATTTCTATTTTTGAACGTTCCTCTATGGTAAGATGTGTGTAGCTCATAACAGACCTCCGTGTTTATGTTTTTGTCATTACTAACATTTTACACGAACCTGTTATGGGTTTCTTTATTTGTCGCACTTAATTTTACAATTCATCAATTAGAAAAAATGATAGACAAATGAGATGATTATTTGTATCATGTTATAGAATGAAAATTTGTTATAATGAACGGAGGTGTATCAATTGAGTGAAAATCAAAACACTTTAAATACTGTAAGAGAAATGATTGTAGATCGTTTCGGTGTTCAAGAAGATAAAGTAAATGCAGAAATGACATTTGAAGACCTTGGAGCTGATTCATTAGACGTTGTGGAACTTGTTATGGAATTAGAAGATCAATTCAATATCCAGTTCGATGACGAAAGAATAGAAGAATTATCTACAGTAGGTGATGCAGTAAGATACATCGATGAATTAAAATAGTTCTATCTTTAGCAATATATAAAAAAACAACGCTGCTTGTTTTTCAATAAGTAGGGTTTTTATTTTTTTATAAAGGACACCGGAGGGAAATTATGGAAAGTAACAAGAAAATATTGGAAATGAAAGACGTAGAAATTGGATTCCGTGTTAAAGATGATTACTATAATGCTGTAGATGGTGTGTCATTAACATTATCTAAGAATGAAAAATTAGCAATCGTTGGAGAATCTGGTTCTGGTAAAAGTACACTCGCAACTGCGATTGTAGGTCTTCATGATCCAAAAAATTCAAAACAAACAGGAGAAATTAACTATAAAGGCAAAAACATTTTAAACATGTCTGAGAAAGAATATCTAAAAATTCGTGGTGATGAGATTGGAATGATTTTCCAAGATCCATTAGCTTCATTAAACCCGTTAATGACGATTGAAGCACAAATTGAAGAGCCATTATATTATCATACTAAATTAAATAAAAAGGAACGTCATAATCGTATCCTCGAATTATTAGATCAAGTGGGAATTGCCAATCCAAAACGTATGGCTAAACAATATCCACATGAACTTTCAGGTGGTATGAGACAACGTGTTATTATTGCCATTGCTTTAGCATGTAAACCAGGTATCATCATCGCTGATGAGCCAACAACAGCTTTAGACGTTACGATTCAAGCACAGATTCTTGATTTATTAAATGAAATTCAAGAAGAAACAGAGTCAGGAATTATCTTAATTACCCATGATTTAGGAGTAGTTGCTGAAACGGCTGACCGAGTAGCTGTAATGTACGCAGGTGAGTTTGTGGAAATCGCAACAGTGGAAGAATTATTTAATAATCCTAAACATCCATACACAAGATCATTATTAAGATCAATTCCACAATCTAACGATTTAGTGGATGAAGAATCAGGAGAACTACATGTTATTCAAGGTGTAGTTCCGTCAATCACAAATCTACCAAGAACAGGATGTCGTTTTGCTCACCGAATTCCTTGGATTAATGAAGAGGAACATGAGCATAATCCTGAATTACACGAAGTAGCAGAAGGTCATTGGGTACGTTGTACTTGTCGTGAAAACTTCTACTTCCCTGAGGAGGTTGAATAATGTCTGGATTAATAGAGATAAAAGATTTAAAAGTACATTATCCAATACGTAGTGGCTTCCTTAACAGAGTCACAGATTATGTATATGCAGTTGATGGTGTAGACTTATCATTCGAAGAAGGTAAAACTTACGGTCTAGTCGGGGAATCTGGATCTGGTAAATCAACAATTGGTAAAGCTATTGTTGGATTAGAAAAGATTACTTCGGGTGAGATTTACTATAACGGTAAAGATGTTTCAAAAGAAGCTCGTAAACGCCGCTCAGACTATCGTCAGAATGTTCAGATGATATTCCAAGACGCTATGTCAAGTTTTAATCCTAAAAAAAGAATCGTTGACGTTTTAGCTGAGCCTATTCGTAACTTTACGAATATGACACCAGATGAAGAACGTCGTCGTATGATGGAACTTTTAGATATTGTTGGTTTAACAGAGGATGCTTTAACTAAATATCCGCATCAATTCTCTGGTGGACAAAGACAGCGTATCGGTGTAGCAAGAGCTGTGGCAATTAATCCTAAATTAATTATCGCAGATGAGCCTGTATCAGCACTAGATTTATCAGTTCAAGCTCAAGTTCTTAACTTCATGAAGAGAATTCAAGAAGAATATAACGTCAGTTATTTATTTATATCACATGATTTAGGTGTAGTAAAACACATGTGTGATGAAATTGCGATTATGTATCGCGGGCGCTTCACAGAGTATGGAAATAAAGAGGATATCTATGAAGATCCTCAACATATCTATACGCGTCGTTTACTTTCGGCTATTCCTCAAATCGATCCTAACAATCGTGATGAGCATAAGAATAACCGTTTACGCGTTGAAAAGATATATCAAGAAAACCAATCAAAATACTTTAGTGAAAATGGTCGAGTATATGATTTAAAAGCAGTCTCTGATACTCACTCAGTTGCTTTAAAAGAAGTATCTTCGACTTTAGAAGGGGGCGCTTAATACTATGTGGAAAACAATATTAAGACGTGTTGTTCTCATGATACCCCAAGTGTTTATCCTTAGTATTATTGTATTTGTTCTAGGTGCAATGATGCCCGGGGATGCACTGACTGGGTTAGTGGATCCAACTATTTCTGCTGATCAAATTGAAGCAATGCGTGCACAATTAGGTTTAAATAAATCATGGCCAGAAAGATATATTGATTGGATGGGCGGCGCATTACAAGGAGACTTCGGTCGTAGTTGGGCACACCGTATGCCAGTAGCTCAAATTATTAGCCAACGTATCGGACCAACATTATGGCTATCACTATTAACTGTAATTATTACTTATGCAATTGCCTTACCTTTAGGTTTATTATCTGGTCGATTCCAAAATTCTTTCTTTGATCGTACCGTTAACGTTTATAACTTTGTAACATATTCAGTACCGACTTTCGTATTAGGTCTATTATTTATCTGGTTATTCGGTTATACATTAGGTTGGTTCCCAACTCGTGGTACAGTAGGTTCTGGTGTTCAACCTGGGACTTTAGAATATATTGGATCTAGAATTTATCATATGATTCTTCCTGCCTTTACAATGGGTATTTTAAGTACAACGGGTATCATCCAGTACTTAAGAACCGGAGTTGTAGATGCTAAATCTCAAGATTACGTACGTACAGCTCGTTCAAAAGGTGTACCGATGAATAAGATTTATAGTCGTCATATCTTCAGAAACTCAATGTTACCAATTGCGCAAAGTATGGGTTATACTTTAACTGGATTAATTTCAGGATCAGTAATTACAGAGCAAATCTTTACTTACCAAGGTATGGGACAACTATTTATTACATCGATCACTGGACGTGACTTTACAGTTATGACGACACTTGTACTGTTATTCGGTATTATGACTTTATTGGGAACATTAATATCAGATATTATTATGATATTTGTTGACCCAAGAATCCGAATCAACTAGAAAGGAGGAATGTTTCATGGATAAAGAAGAAAAACAATATAACAAAGAAGACCAAATAATCAATGAAGAAGCTTTAGATCAATCGTTAGAGGTAGCTCAAGCTGAAGGCGAAGCATTACCTCCGATGGGATTCGAAGTCATTCGAAGAGAATTTGTCAAAGATAAGGCAGCCATTGTTGCATTATTTGTATTCATTACAATCATTTTAATCGCATTTATTGGTGCGATGATTGTGGATCATGATGCAGCAACTAAAGTTGACTTATTTAGTCGATATGCTAAACCAGGTGAGAACGGTTTTATTCTTGGAGCTGAAGAGGGTGGACGTGATGTTCTCTCACTCTTAATTATCGGTACACGTAATAGTATATTTATTGGTTTTGCCGTAACTATTATTACATCAATTATAAGTATTGCTTTAGGAATTATTGCTGGTTACTATGGTGGATTCGTAGAAGATATTATGATGCGTATTGTCGACTTCATTATTATTTTACCGCCAATAGTATTAATCATTGTCATTGTAACAATTGTTCGTCGATTCGATTTGTGGTCACTGATTGCTATTCTATCAGCATTAGGTTGGGCCGGAGGAGTTCGATTGTTCCGTACATCCGCTTTAAGTGAGGCGTCTAAAGATTATATAAGTGCTTCTAAAACGATGGGAACACCGGATTGGAAAATTATGTATCTAGAGTTAATGCCGAACTTAAGTTCATTAATCATTACAAGCTTAACGTTAGGTCTTTCAGGTAATATCGGTATTGAGACAGGTCTAACTTTCTTAGGCTTCGGTTTACCATCTGAAACACCAAGTTTAGGTACTTTAATCGCTGCGGCGAACAACCCAGATGTTATTCAAAACAAAGTATGGGTATGGCTTCCCGCTGTTGGAGTAATCTTAGCACTAATGTTAAGTATTAACTATATGGGACAAGCATTCCAACGTGTGGCTGATTCAAAACAACGTCTTGGATAAACAGTTACAAATACTATTTTTTAGAACCGAGCGATGCGTCGCTCGGTTTTTTTTATGAGTTTTTTTCTAATGTTATGTGTAAAATTTGATGAAACTTAACTTATATATTAAAATTTTTATATATATATAAATCCATTCATTTAATAGAAAAAATATGGAAAGTGTATAGGAATAATGAAGTCTATATTATAAAAGTTTTATTAAATTGCATTATAATTAAAATGATTAAAAACCAATAAGAATAACCTGAAACTATAGATATTAAAGCGATAATGATTTAAAATGTACTATACCGCTTGCATTAAAACTGTATAATTTTTTTTATTTATTCTAATGCTAGGGAAATCATTTTATAGGAGGATTTTAATGAAAAAATCGATTAAAAAATATGTTTCGCTAACAACTTTAGCTATGACATTTGCTTCGACTTTAGTTGGGCCTACGACGCAGTTAGTCTCAGCTCAAGAAGAAGGAGAAGATGGGGTATTAGAGTTTGATACTTTAGTACAAAATGAAGGTGAACCTATCGAAGGTGGTACTTTAAATTACGCTTTAGTATCAGATAGTACATTTTCTGGAGTTCTTAACAACTTATTATACACTGGTCAACCAGATAGTGAAATTATTAATTTCTTTAATCCAGGACTTTATGGATATGATGAGAACTTCACTATTGATAATTCAGGATTTGCTGATATCGAAATGGATCCAGAGAACAGCCAAGTAACGATTACTATTCCAGAAGGACATACATGGCATGATGGTGAAGAAATTACAATTGATGACGTAATCTTCCCATACTACGTTATTGGTAATCCTGATTATACTGGAATTCGTTACGGATCAGATTTCCAAAACGTTGCTGGTATGGAAGAGTACCACAATGGAGATGCTGAAGAAATTTCAGGTCTTGAACGAGTGGATGATTACACGTTAACAGTAACGTATAATACATTTAATAACTCAATGCTTCAAGCTGGTGGTGGTGTTTCTAATTATATCGAACCAGAACATCTACTAGGTGAAGTACCAGTGGCTGAATTGGAAGATAGCGAATATGTTCGTAAAAACCCAGTTGGTTTCGGACCATTTAAAGTAGAATCGATCACACCAGGTGAAGCGGTAACTTTAACTGCATTTGACGAGTATTATGATGGACGTCCTAACATCGATGAAATGGTTATTGAAGTAGTAAATTCTTCTACAATCGTATCTGAATTAAAAGCTGGAAACTATGATATTGCTTCATTACCAGCTGACCAATATGAAACATATGCTGATGCAACGAACTTTACTCCTGTTGGATTCTTAGAGAACGCTATTACTTATATCGGGTTCAAACAAGGGACATGGGATGAAGAGAACGGCGAAGTTGTACCAGAACCAGAACGTGTCACATCAAATAAAACATTACGTCAAGCAATGGCTTATGCGATTGATAATAACGCAATTGCAACTCAATTCTATTATGGATTACGCCAAAACGCTAATTCACATATTACACCAAACTTTACAGAGTATCATAATGCTGAACAAGAGGGATATACATTTGATCCAGAACGTTCTCAACAATTACTTGCTGATGCAGGCTTTGTAGATAACGATGGTGACGGCTTTGTTGAAGACCCTAATGGAGAACCATTTACATTAGGTTTCGCTTCAATGTCCGGTGGAGAAACGGCTGAGCCGATTGCTCAATATTACATCCAATCTTGGCAACAAATCGGTATTAACGTTGAACTCGTTGATGGACAATTAATGGAATTTAATTCATTCTACGAACGTATTGAAGCAGACGATCCAGCCATCGATGTATTTCAAGCTGCTTTCGGTGTTGGTGGAGATCCAAACCAAAGTGGTTTATTTGGTCGTTCTGCACCATTTAACTTCACACGTTGGGCAACAGAAGAAAATGATGAATTGTTAGCAGCCATTGAATCAGAAGAATCCTTTGATGAAGAATTCCGTCAACAAGCATTCTATGACTGGCAAGAATATATGATTGAAGAAGTTCCAACAATCCCAACATTATTCCGCTACACATTAACAGCTGTTAATAACCGTGTAAGCCAATGGGATACTCAAATTGGTTCGGACTTGAAATGGTCAGATATCTACTTACTATCTGAAGAACCAACTGCTGAATAAGCTAAAAATTTAACATCGTATTTGAAAGCACCCAGCTGGGTGCTTTTTTTATACGAATATAATAATGATAAAATAAGCTTTAACATTAATTTATCATCATCAAGTTATTAGATTTAAAAAATATTTTTATTTATAAAACCATATAAAGCGCTACCGAGAAATTCAAAGAACAATATAATATAATATTTAAAAATTATAAAACGCCTTTAAAGATTATCCTGAAGCGATTTATGTATTTTTATCTAATAAAATTAAAATAAAATTAAAAATATACTTGATAATCTAATCTAAAACGGTTAATATATTCCTGAATAATTCATACTTTTAAATATTGAGTTATTCTAGTCGTTATTTTTCAATTTTGGATCACTTTATCGAAATTAAAATATTTTAATCGATTTTCTAAGCTAAAGAAAAACTTTTTAGTCTCA
>NZ_JBGQQZ010000089.1:0-8058 GCF_045528575.1 Ruoffia sp. FAM 24228 | reverse complement strand
CCGTTCCCGTTGGCTACATGGTTAAGTATAGTGATGATTGGTGCGATGCATTTGTCAGTTTCATTGCTGATAAGACCCAAACAAGTGAGTTGATAGGTCGTGAATGCGGCGTTCAGCGTCATATTAAAATTTTTGAAAAATTAGGGATATGGCGTGGAAAAGAATTTCCTAAAATGGGCGACGTTGTCACATTTGACTGGGATAATAATGGATGGGCGGATCATATAGGTTTTGTAGAAAAAGTTGAAGACAACAAGATTACTACTATAGAGGGTAATAGCAATGGCCGGGTAGAGCGTAATACATTTATGTGGAACGATAGCCGGATTAAGGGCTATGCTCGACCAAAGTATAAGATTGTAGGCGAGGTTAAAAAGTCGATTGAAGTCCTTGCTAACGAAGTGATTGCTGGAAAATGGAGTTCTGGCCAAGCTCGAATAAGTGCACTCTTAGCTGCTGGTTATGATGCGACAGTCGTTCAAGCGAAAGTAAATGAGTTATTATCGCCGTCTGTTGATAAGCCTATGGATAATGATGCGCTGGATGGTATCTCTTATAATGGCGCTAACTTATCACAAGTGCATATTGAAAAGATTATTACACTAGCAAAGCATTATGACATCCTACCAAGCTTGCTGATTGTGATGCTTCACTTTGAAGGCGTTTGGGGTAATTCAAACGTGGCCAGGATTGATAATAATTGGGGCGGAATGACATGGTCTGATTCTTACATAGGGAATCCAGCTATTAGAAAAATAAAGGGAAGTAAACGTCCAGCAAATGAGGGTGGCAATTATATCCATTACTCGAGTGTTGAAGACTTCTTGGATGATTGGGTTTATCTACTTCGTTCAGGAGGTACTTATAAAGTAAGTGGTGTAAGGAACTTTGAAGGTGCTGTAAAAGGGTTATTTAAAGTAGGTGGAGCTAAGTATGATTATGCTGCTTTGGGGTATTCTGATTACTCAGAACGTATCATTGCTCGTAAAAATAGTATCGATAAGTCTAATCCTGGTATATTAGACAAAATAGACAAAGAGTTTATTGCTGAAAAGCAGATGGAGAAAGTTCAAAAGAAACTGAAGGTGTCAGAGAATGCTATTCATTGGTATACCGGCGAGCTGATTCCTCCTTGGGTAAAGGACTTAGAGTTTGAATTGATTGAAGAAAAAGAGGTCACTCAGAAAGTATATTTACTTGGTAATGACGGTATTGCTATTGGATGGATAGTTGAGTCAGATATTATTAAAACCTCTTAAAGCGTTGCTAATTGCTTAAAAAAGGAAGCTCAATTATTAAGCAAATCCCCCAACCCATTAGCTCCGCTTTTGTTTCGCTCTCGTGGCCGCTTCCCACCCTTCGGGTTCCAGCCGGACTCGATCGAACCAACGCTACACTAATGGGTTGGGGGATTTTAAAGTTAAATAGAATTATATTTCTTATCAAATGAATGACCTAGGTATTCGTAAGTCCTGATTTGATTATTTTCCTTTTTCATTCGGACTTTAAATATAAAAAAGTGATTTCGATGATCTTTAGCATTTGAATAAGGTAACCTGAAATAGCTGACTTGTGACTCACTCATCGTAAATAATATACTTTCGGATAGAAATGGAAGAGGGATGACTAACGCTGAATAATTGTAAAAATCATCCCTGAATTGGTTGTAGTTATCACTAAAATAATCGAATTGAACACTAGCCATTATTAACTTTCTCATATCCATAATTAAATAGCTCCTTTTAGATTTGTTAAATCATTATACGAACAAATGTTCTTATTTTCAAGTTAAAATCTAATTAAGGAGATTCATTGACTGTTCTTCGAACAATCAATTTTGAAACTGTTTTAAAGAATATAAAAGCATAAGAATAAGACATACGCAAAGACCGCGTGAGTCTTACTTAATGTAGCGTAGTACTAAC
This sequence comes from Ruoffia sp. FAM 24228, assembly GCF_045528575.1. Lineage (NCBI taxonomy): Bacteria > Bacillati > Bacillota > Bacilli > Lactobacillales > Aerococcaceae > Ruoffia > Ruoffia sp. FAM 24228. The sequence continues at coordinate 6,133 of NZ_JBGQQZ010000089.1, read as the reverse complement.
GAAGTCTATCGACCTCGTTAGTATATGTGAGTATTAGGTCGAATTTGTCAAAGAACGACAAAATCGACAGAGAAAAGAGAGTTAACTGAAGAAGGTTACTCCCCCCACCAACCCCAACTCCATTCATCGTCTCGGTTTCGTGGCCGCTTCCCGCCGTGCCGGCTCCAGCCGGACGAAACCAACCAATTCATTCCATTGGGGTTGGTGGGGGGAGGTTGAAGATAGTAGTTGGATGAAATTAGTAATTTGAATGAATGATGCGAACGAGTTCAGCGTTAGCTGATCTCGTTCGCATCATTTACACAGATTAATTACAATAGTCGACTCGTGAGCTTTAGCTGACGAGTCTTTAGTTTTGGTTGTTATGCCATTTCAATTTAACTATTCGGCTTTATGCCGTCTAGTTAACCCTCATATTACTTATGGGCGCTCGTAGAGCGTCCATATTCACTCATTATCAAAATCATAAGAATAATCAAGAAGACCCATTGGATGTTCTCCGAACATCCAATTTTGAAACAATATTTAGAAATAGATGAGTATAGCCAGTAGATACATGGAAAGATAGTGTGAACCATTAATTAATATACGAGGTATCTTTGAGTCGGTGGCAGTTAACACTGTAATCATTATCGAAGGCAATATGCTTATCTGATGAGTATCTAAAGTTGGTCACAAATCGCATGACTTAAATAACAGTTATATTCAAGGGTTTGTACGTCCTTATTACGAAAATAATTGAGCCTACAATTCAAATAACTGAATTGTAGGGCTTTTTGTATATTATAAAGTGTCTAGGATGGATGTTATTTTTCGGAAAACATCTGGGTTGTCAATAATAATTAGTGTTAGCTTTTTACGTACTCTTGTAATGTTTTGATAAAACATATTATCTGAAGAGTAATAACTTTCGTTTGTACCGATTAAACGATAGTGCGTACTTTCTTCCCTATATTGAAAATTCTTATCAATAATTATTGCCACATTATCGAATTCCTGACCAATGGCTTTATGTGAATTAAAATCACCTCTAGGAGTATTATCAAAAGGATCCGAGTTTTTACGACTAGTAGTATATCCCAAAATAGTGAAGCCTTTGGATCTTAGATGTCTAAAGTGAAAACTTGCAAAATCTACATTTGGAAAGTACTTTATGTCTATATTTTTATTACTATTACTTACCAAGAATTCGGGAGTTATAGTAAATGGAATTCGAGTTAGCTTAGTAATAAAAGAAGCCATCTGAGAATTATTCCTAAATTTCGTTGACAGCTTAAATTCATGAATATCTTGTTTACTTTTATTTTCTATTAATTTTAAAACCTCTTCGGGATTTTCTCCCGATATTAATGTTTGATCAGAATCCATAAAAATGATTAATTTTGCATTTAATTCATTAACTTTACTGACTATGTTTTCTAATTGATAAATGTTTATTCTTTGAGTTTCATCTATAAAAATATATTCTGGATTCGGCGTTAGACCGTCAAAATAATTCTTTATGGGCAGGATATTAAATCCTTTATCAAGAAGTTTATTATGACCATCGTTTAGAATTCCAGTGTGAATAATTAATATTTTATCTGTGTCATGGTTTTGGTAAAGTGTATTGGCAATATCTAACATTAAGAGGGACTTACCAGTGCCTGGTCGTGCATTTATGATAAAAAAGAACTTGTCTGATTTAATTATTTCTTTCTTTAGATTTTCTTGTTGTGGGCTAAGAAGATATTTTCCTTCTAAAAATTTTTCAGTATCATTAAAAGGAGACACTAAGTAATTAGATACATCGAACATTTCTAACATTTGTTCATAGTTTAAGAAAGTATATACTTGTTCTTTCAAAATATTTATCAATGAATCTCCTTGTTGTTCAGAAATAAAAGTAAGTGAGTTTTCATTTTCTTTCACGTATCCCATAATAACATCATCAGTTTCTGCGTTATACGAAAAGTAATAAGTAGGAGTATCCAAATATTTGAGATAGAAATAATTTTTTTGAAGTTGTTTAATTTGTTTTTCGTAAGTGCTGGAACTTTTTAATTCAATGTTAATATTATAATTTGTTCCTAGTCTCAATAAATCAAATTCTTTTCCTAGTTGTTTAATTTCGAAACCGAAACAAAAGTCATTTGTACTTGCATAAAATTCACGTGGCTTCATTTTTAAAGCAAGTAGATATTTTGTGAATTTATTGAAAGTATCAAATTCAGTTTCACTTTTGAAATCAAAACCTTTTGATTTTAAAAATTGTAAATCTTTGTCTATAGATTTTGCGTAAAATTTTAATGATAAGAAATCCATGAAATCCCTCCAAAAAGTTAATACTATTAGTATAGTACATATTCGATATGCATACTTAAAAATATTTATAAAAAGAATATTATCACTAAAAAACATTCTGAAAAATTGGAAATGATAGTAGAAATTATTGGGCTTAATTTAGACATTATTTAATGTGAATCTTCCTTAAACAAAGTGGATATGGTGCAATATAAATACCAAGAGTACGTAATAAACACGATTTGTAATAACTTAATATCTGAACAGAATTTTAATGTAATAATAACGAAGATTTCGACCTTGTTATTATATGTGAGTATTACGTCGAATTAGTCAAAGAGCGACTAAATAACTAGAGAAAAGTGAAATAGCTTTAGTTGATGAGTCTATTGATTAAGCTATCGTACACACTACAAGTTTTTAGGGCCACATACCATAAATTCAGATAAAAAGCTATCCAAAAATTTTTGGATAGAAATTACGGACATCTTGTATTATGATAGAAGTATCTTATAAAAATAATATATAGACCATTGCAAAAAATATTATTTCTAGTTAGGAGAATATGATGTACTTTAATCGTGTCTGCATAAAAGGAATTATTCGGAAATTTGATTACATAATAACCAACGTTGAATTGACTTATTTTAAAGGAGTATTGATTAGAGGTACACAGAAGAAAATTCGCTTTAAGAAAAAAGAATGGTTTAATCTATCTAGCAGCAAGACGACTGAACCAATTGAATTTAAATATATAGGAGTAGTCCAACCGGATGATAAAAGTAAAAAATCATTAAATTATTATGCATTTAAACCATCAGAAATTATTAACTTTAAATCAGACCCAGATACATTAATAGATTTTTTTACAATTAAACGCCGAAGAGTAATTTAGAAAAGAATATTAAAGTGAATTGTTATTAAAAATGAACCGAAGTTTGCACTGAAAAATTTAGATAAAGTTGATAAGAATATAGGGATGCTATTTCCTGTATCCTTAGTTATTCTGAATTGAGTTACGAAGATATTAGCCTTGGAGCTTTGCTCCAAACCCCACCAACGTCCCGTTGGATTGGGCCTCAGGAAAGTTATTTGATTGAATTGCATTATTTTTGACTCGGTGATATTAAAACATCTATAACTCCCGGCGTCATAGATGTATAGCAAAATTTAAAAGCAGTAGCAAGGGTAAATGCACGACTTCGTCGCCCTTGCTACTGCTTTTATATTTTGCTTAATTTACTTAGTGCAGACGGGAGTTATAGATGATAGATAATCATTCGAAACTAAGGTAATATTTATTTTATCGATAACTTGATGACAAAAATGAATAATTATTAGAGAAAATAAAGAAAAAGACAAGTTATTAACTTGTCACAAATCGGATTTGGAGAGCTAAATCAATATACTGTTTATATTTTTCTTGATAGATTGTACCTGTGTTATATCTCGAAGTACTTGCTGTTTCAAATCGAGTATTGTTATAAAGATATTTTTTTAATTCATTTCGTTCATATAAATGATAACAAAGCACTTCTGAATTATCTTTAACAATTATATAACCTCCATTCGCATCATCAAATCCGTACCATGGAGTCATGGGCATCATACCCAAAGCACTAGCGACTAAAAGTTCAGTTATCTTATATTCAATCAAGTCTTTATCTTTAGATTGAGTATATTTTATATAACTTTGAACAGAAAGATCCAACTTTTTGTTTTTAACTAAATAACCGTGCGCAAATACTTCAGAAAGTATTTTAGGAAGTTTGAAATCAATCATTTGAAGATTTTTTTTAAAGACGTCACTTGAAATTTTGTTATAGACTAATTGAGAGCCATTATTATAAATTGTTTGAATCATACTATCTAGCCATCCAGTTGGTCTGGATTCGAAGATTTCTTTAATATCATCAATTATATTCTCACTTAAGGCAGGAGAAATTTCATAAGTGAATTTAGTACCATTTGATGCATTTAATAATGTTGGTGCACCGCCTATATACGATTTAACGGAAAAAGAATGGGTTGGAGTATGACCAGTTAATGAGTCGTGAACCTTTAAGTTAATATCACCCTTGATTCTTGAACTTTCTTTAATATTAGTTATGTGTAGATTATTAATAATAGGTTCTACTGTAGGTATTTCAAAGGTACCTTTCCCTTCCTTAATTTGTTTAAACATCTGATCTAAGATTGCATCGATATTAGAAATGGGAACTTGTATATCATCATTATTAATAACAAAAGTAATAGACTCTGAATTTACATCACGAGTATATTCAATATCTTTTTTTATTGCAGATAGAATCGAGTAATACTTGTTTATATTCTTTTTGCCTTCATCATCGGCAGCATAAAGTTTGCCCGAAGCTAATATTTTTAGAAATGCATAAAATTCTGCCCATTCCCCTTTATTGACTTTATTTACCATTATTGGACTCCTTCACAATTCTTATAATATTAATATATTATCATAAAATTTAATTAATTGAAGACGACCATTAGTTCTGGTACTATAGGTAAAGTATAAAAGATAGAAAAGAGGTGTAGCATGTCTCGAAATAATTTAGAATTTATAGATTTGTTTGCAGGAATAGGTGGAATTCGTCAAGCTTTTGAGGATGAGAATACACATTGTGTATTTAGTTCTGAATGGGATAAATTTGCACAACAAACTTATGAGGCCAACTTTGGCGAAATCCCTGCAGGTGATATAACAGAGATAGATGCTGCTGATATACCAAATCACGATATTTTAGTAGGAGGATTTCCTTGTCAACCTTTTTCTATGATAGGAAAGCGTGAAGGGTTTGAACATTCTACACAAGGCACGTTGTTTTTTGATATACTTAGAATTTTACGTCACCATAAACCAAAGGCGTTTTTGTTAGAAAACGTACAAGGGTTATTGACTATTCAAGGTGGGGAAACATTTAGAATTATTTTAAAATCTTTAAATGACCTCGGGTATGATGTTTCTTATGAAGTTCTTGATGCACAAGACTTTGGATTACCCCAAGTAAGAAAACGTGTTATTATTGTTGGATTTAGAGAAGAATTAGAGATTTCTACTTTTGTTTTTCCAGAAGGAGAAAAAACAAAGGTTCCAGTAAATTCAATACTAGAAACTGATATTTTTCCGGAAGGATATTCAATTTCCAAACATCTACAGGAAAGTTACCTATATAAAAAAGATGACGGCAAACCAGAAGTTGTTGATGAAAATTCAACCATCCAGGTTAAAACCTTATTATCGACTTACCACAAAATTCAAAGATTAACTGGGACTTTTGTAAAAGGCGGAGAAACAGGACTGAGGTTGTTGTCGGAGTTAGAATGCAAAAGATTGATGGGATTTGATGAGGAGTTTATTATTCCAGTATCAAGAACTCAAATGTACAGACAATTTGGTAATTCAGTTGCTGTTCCAGTAATTAAAGCAGTAGCCGATCGAATGAAAGAATACTTGGATGATCCTAATACTGAATATGTTGACAATAGAATCATACAAACCGAGCTTGTGTTGAAATAAAAGATACTGAATGATTATTTTGAAGTTTGTTAGCTTGGTTTTTTAGACATAAGAGAACTTGCGATTTCCAAAAGGAATGAACAAGTTCTTTTTTATTTAATCTATTTTTAGAAACTGGAAGGGTAACCTATTTCTTTATTAAAAGTAGTATAGTTTATATATAAAATATTCGGAATTAACAATTGAAAGGGAGCGTCAAGAAGTTTGTGTAAATAAAGAATTCCTTCTGTAAAAAAATCAGCTCTCTGCTAGTGTTCCAAACATTTCCCATAGCTCTGCTTCAGCTTGCTGGAAACCGCGGTGGCTTCGGGTTAA
>NZ_JBGQQZ010000088.1:0-8063 GCF_045528575.1 Ruoffia sp. FAM 24228 | reverse complement strand
GACACCTTTACAATATCAGAATGGGGTTCTTTTTTCATCACTTAACAGGTGAAAATGAAAAAGTAAATTTAAGCTGCCGTTAGGCAGTTGGCACATGTTTCAACGAAAAGTATGAATTGTTCAGGATTCAGTAAAAGTATTAATAATAGAACCGATACCTGTTGTGATATAACTGACATATGGTAAAAGGAAAACACCAATAAGACCAGCGCCACAACCAACAACTATTGGAGTCAATACGATAGCAACTGATCCAAAACTGTCCTTAATCCAAAGAATCAGTAACACTGCTATAGACGCAGTCAACATCGTATTGATGATATCTCCTGTGCCTGCACCTACATATGCCCCAGCTTCAACATTGAACTTGATTACACCGCTACCGATAAAAGCAGCTGCTCCAGTGACCATCATTGTCATTGGTTTAAACCCGAATTGGTGAGCAATCAATGTTCCAATGATCAAAGGCGTTCCTAACTGAAAAATAACTGCTACTTGAGTCAAGGTAACTGCAAAAACATTATCTCCAAAGAATTTTAAAATACCTGATAAAACCGCATTTGATATTAGTCCTATGATAATTCCCAAAGCCGTCCCATTTAACACTTTATTCATAAACATTTTTGGTGATATTTTTTCGTCTGTCATATATTCGCCTGACTTTCTATTCTATATTTTATATCTTTTACTTCTTTTCATGATTCCAATGATAGTCCATATCATGTTTCAATTAAATAATTCAAGTCGTTAAATTAATACCTTATTTTGCTTTTAAAATCTCTTCTTTACAGTGAATCAACTCTGTTAAGAATTTACAATAAGGAGTACTGATACCATACTTTTCACCTTTTTTAGCAACAGCTCCATTAATGAAGTCTATTTCTGTTAAACGATGATTTTTGATTAGATCTTGATACATTGAAGGATAATGTAATCCAATGGTTTCAGGATCGTAGGTCTCTTCAATATGATGAATCACTTCATCTACATCTAATGAAACGTTTTCGTGTTTGGCAACAGCTGCAAATTCGGAAACAATGCTTGTCACTATCTCATGAGCATATTTGCAAGTACCGAAGCCTGTGATATTACAATCTAAGATCGTACATAAACCGTTTAACGTCCCATTAACACAAGCTTTACGATAGATAGAATACCGGATATTATCTGAATAGCTAGCATTTAACCCAGCCTCGGTCAACACATTAGCGATTTCTTCAGCTTTCGCACTTTGCCCCTCTCCAAGATTTTCGAGTTCAACTGATCCAGTTCCAAAGAGTTTAGCTTTACCAGGGCCTTCAAGCCCAGCTGTCCACATTGTGTTACCAATGAAAATATGGTCCAAGCCTACATATTTTTCAATGATCTCTTCATGCCCAATACCATTCAACAGACATAATACATCAGTTCGATCATGGATAATCGGTTTCAATGCTTGCATCATGTCGTCCAACTGCAGTGCTTTAGTAAATAAAATGATAAGGTCCGTTTTAAAGTCGGTTGGGATGTCACATTGCAAAACTGCCGGAATTTTTTCCACAATATCCTTCTCATTGAAATTTGCCTTAAGTCCATCGCGATTAATTGCCTCTACATGCTCTTTCCAACCATCAACCAAGAAAACTTCCTGTCCAGCCTTATGAAGCATTAATCCGAAACGACTACCCATAGCACCTGCACCAGCAATAGTAATTTTCATCATTTTCCTCCTTCTCGCAATAGGTAGAAACTTATAAAAACAAACCCATCTGAGTATTATTAGCCATCAGCTAGTAATAGGATATGAGGATGTTGATAAAACTTTCACCTTGTCGCTTCTGTTTTTGTATATTATATCACAATTAAATTATTTTGAAAGTAGTATTAAGACAAGTTTCAAATTATCAAATAGTATTTGGCCGTATTAAATCTTAATATAATAATCTGTCCCTCAACATAGAGTAAATAACCAGCAAAAAGCAAAGAGTGCCATCACAACCGTATTGTTTTGGCACTCTACGTTACATTTTTAATGGTGTAAATCCTTTAGTCTCACCTAAATTATTTTTGAAATCATATTTTAGAAGAATTATACCTTTTATTCTTTTGTGGTAAAGATATCTTTAAACCATTTTTTGCTAGAATATTCCCATAGTGTTTCGGTTTAAAAGTGTGCCATGGCACTGTCAACTTAGCTTGAATAGTAGTTGCTACTTTTAACAAATCTTCCTGACTAGCATGCCCACTTGCTCCAAATGATACAAACTTAAATTGATATCTTTCTAAAGTTTCCTTCATTTCCTTAAATCTTGGATCATAATCTCCTAATGGCTCACCATTTGAATGCAAATAACTACCACTAGGCAGTGTCATTAATCGATTGAGATGTTTAAAGCTATTCTGAAGGACATAATGAGATGGATTTTGCCGAATATCATCCAGTGTAACTATCTTGGCACTTGAATCATTCAACAACCTATTTTCCTGTGACAAATCTTTTTTTGAACGATTTTTTACCCCACTATACTCATCATCTGTGAAATTATCTTCAAATTCTTCTTTTAGCACATAAAGTAGTAGATTTGGATAAAATGCTCTGAGAATAGTCGCATAAGGTTTCTCTAATATAAGTGGTCGGTCGGCCTTATTTGCTAGCTCGACTAAATTTTTTAATCTTTCGACATTTCGAATATATGGATTCAGAACTAATAACTCTGTACTAGTCTTCAATAAATTTTCAAAATATCTCCTTAAATCGTGCTCTGTTACCAGAACGACTTCGTTTTTCTTTTCCGCTTTTTCCGTAACCGCTTCTTCAATTGTATCGTTTGAATCGTCAAAGCTAAAGCTTGTCCCTTCAATCAACAACATATCTGGTTGCCACTCTTTAGCCTTCTCCACCCATCTTTTAATGGTCTCTGGATGGTCACCATTTAGTCTTAAGTCTCCCGAATGAATCACTTTATAACCTGGTGTACCGATAAATAAAGCACTGATACCAACAACATCGTGATCACTCTCATAAGCTACTACTGAAATATCACCGACATTAACTGTTTTTTCATAAACGAATGGTCTAATTGAAGCCATTACGCTCTCGTCTTCACCAACTTTGATTAACTGTTCAAACAATTTTACCGAGTCCTCAGATAGATAGACATCCGTACCCTTTGGTAAAAACCGTAATAAAGCCATATGATCTAAATGCAGATGAGAAATGAAAATCGCAGTGTTTTTTGTACTCTTTGAAACATCAGATAATACAATATCTTTAAATTTACTTGTCTCGAATAGGTTTGGAATTGCTGGAATAAGGCCCGTTACTATACCTGCTTCTAGTGGCGTATAATCATTGTCAAGAGAGGCTGCCGATAAATCCCCGGCAGCCCCAAAATCACAAATGACTCTACTTGTTTCGGTCGCAACTTCTACAATATTTCCACCAATCGTATCAAGCCCATTCCAAAACCTGATTTTAGTCATTTTTACACCATGTTTCTAGTTATTATTGTTTTTTAGTTATTGTCTGTAATAATCGTTTTGGTTTGATCTTCTAGAGATTGTAGTGATTCTTTAACATCAGCTTTATTAGATAATACATTGTCGAGTGTTTCTAACAAGACATTTCTGAATTGTCCAAACCCAACAAATGATGTTTCAGATTGTCCATAGGCAAGTTCTTTGTTTGCTGCTTCGTATTCAGGATGTTCTGCAATGTAATCCTTGTAATCTTGTTCATCTTGAGCAGACTTTCTGATTGGAACATATCCTGTAGCCATAGCCCATTCTGCAGTATTTGCAGGTTCCAATAAGAACTTGATAAATGCCATACCACCGGCTTGTTGTTCTTCAGAAGCCGAAGAGAATATCCCCAGATCATTACCCGCAAAGAGCGTTAATTGTGAGTCATTATAGGTAGGAATTTCAGCAGTTCCCCATTCTATGCCACTTTCTTCAGCAGGTTCTGCAACATGAGATACTCCCGCACTAGATCCAATATAAAGGGCACTTTCATCACGATCAAACGGTCCTGAGAAGTGACCATCTTCTCCGGCAGTACGCGCATAACCTTTATCGATGAGATCCATCACAAATTGCAATGCTTCGACACTTTTATCGCCAGCAATATCAGTTTCTAAGGTTTCTGGTTCTATGAATTTAGCCCCAGCTTGCTTGGCAATCGTTTCATATTCCATTTCAAAAGAATTCTCAAATCCCATTGCAACTCTGTCATCACTGTTAGAAGTCATCTTTTCTCCTAATGCAACAACTTCATCCCACGTTTCAGGCACTTCGACATCATATTCATCTAGAACAGATTGGTTGTAATACATAATCCGAGTAGATTTTGAGAAAGGAAAAGCATAGGTTTTACCGTCATACTTTGAACTATCCAAAAAGCCTGGATAAATATCGTCCAATTCTTCTTGACTAAACCCTGTATCCCCAGTCATCAAATCGTCTAATGCAATTAACAAGCCGTTTTTAGTATAGTCTGGCGCATTTCCCGGTGTAATTTGTGCTAATGTTGGTAAATCGCCAGACGCCCCTGCGGCCATAATCGATTGCTGAAGTGTATCGTAATCTCCTTGATTTTGTTCTACAACTTTATAATCCTCTTGAGAATCATTGAATGCCGCCACTAATTTAGTAATTTCCTCTTGGTGGGGGCCATTCATAGCATGCCAAAAAGTTAATTCAACCGGTGCTTTATTATCGTCATTTGAACCAGAGTCCCCACCGTTAGATGAATTATTACCATTATTGCTACACGCTACTAATGTGAAGGCACTTGCTAATACAAGTGCGCCGCCTACGACCTTTTTGTATCCTGAAAGATTTGTCATTATTCCGCTCCTTATCCTTTAATGCCACTTTTGGAAATCCCAGCAATAATATACTTTTGTAAGAAAATGTAGATCACTACCATAGGAATGATCACTATTGTTGATGCTGCCATCAATAACTGAAATTTTGTTCCTGCTTCTGTCGTAAAAGCTTGTAATCCGACTGGAAGTGTCCGCATGCTTTGTTCGTTTGTCACAATAAGTGGCCAAACAAACGAGTTCCAACTTCCAATGATTTTTAGAACTGCAATCGCTACAATACTAGATTTACCTAAGGGTACCATCACCTCCCATAAGAACCTAAAATCACTCGCCCCATCCACTTTTGCAGCATAATAAATTTCGTTTGGAACGGATTGAAATGTTTGTCGAAGCATGAAAATCGAAAATACACTAGCGAGCCAAGGCACAATCAACGCAAAAAAAGTATTAATCCAACCAAAGCGTGATAGTGTCACAAAGTTTGGAATTAACAATAGTTCACCTGGAACCATCATTGTTCCCATTAAGATTGTAAATATCAGGTTTTTTCCATAGAATTGTAGTTTTGCAAATGCAAAGGCTGCAAATATGGTAGTAACTAACTCTCCGAGTGTTGAAAAAGTGGTAACAATAATACTATTGATCATGTATCTACCAAATGGAGCGGCATTCCACGCAGTCACATAGTTACTGAACTTCCAACTCTTTGGAATCCAGATTGGTGGCATCGCAGTAGCTTCTCCAGCCGTTTTTAAGGATGTAGAAACCATCCAAATAAACGGTAACAGCTTACTAATAGCTCCAATGCCCAACAAAACATAACAAATCGTGAGTTTTATTTTTTGAGTCATTTTAAAAAGGCCCCCTTAGTAATGGACGAATCGCCGATTATAGATCATTTGAATCAACGTGATGATCAAAATAATCACAAACAGAACGACTCCAGCGGCAGCTGCAATGCCATATTGATATTCTGTATAGAACTTTTCATATAAATAATACACAACAGTCAATGTGGATTTAGCTGGTCCAGGACGGCCTTGGAACATGGCATAAACTTCATCAAATACCTTAAAACTATTGATTGTCCCAACAACAGTGATCAAAAAAGTTGTTGGACTCAATAAGGGAATCGTGATATTTGTAAATCGTTGCCATTCTCTTGCACCATCGACTTCAGCAACTTGATAATAGGTTTTGTCAATATTGTTCAACCCAACTAAAAACAATATGATATTGAATCCCAAACTTTTCCAGATAGCCATAATCACTACCGCTAACATGGCGTATTTAGGATCTGTCAACCATGCAATTGGATCTATCCCCAAAAAACTAAGAAAGTAGTTCATTAACCCAAATCTAGTGTGGTAGATCCAGCTCCATACTAATGAAATAGCTACGGTACTCGTGACAAATGGCAAGAAGTAAACTGTTCTAAAAAAACTAGAAAGCCATTTAATTTGATTTAATAAAAGAGCAATCGCAAGTGATAATACGATTGAGACGGGAACTACTCCTATTACAAAAATGAATGTGTTCCGCACAGCTAAATAAAAATTAGGGTCATTGAATATTTTAACGAAGTTATCGAACCCATATGCATTCACGATATTTTGGAAAAAATTATAGTCCGTATAAAAACTCATAGCGAATGATTTATAAATTGGGTAAATATTAAAAATGACCAATATTACCAATGCCGGAAGTAAATAAAGATATGCTTTCAAGGAACTTTTTAAAGTGGGTTTTTGGATCATGTCACGCCTCCTTGATCGCGATTGACTGGCCTGCTTGGTCAAACAAATGAATATCTTCGCTATCAGCTACTACGCTGACTTTATTTCCTAATTCGTAATGGTTCAAAACGTCGCTGATTGTCACCTCTAAGTCACCATTGATTAGTTTCAAGGTACTCTTCTTACCAAATCTTTCCAGGTGTTTCACTGTTCCACTAAAGAGTGCTTGCTCTTCATTAGTAACTGCCCTTAAGTTTTCAGGTCTAACCCCTATACTGACTGCTTTAGCTAAGTCAGAAGGTGAAAAATTCAAACTTGAAGTATTAATGACATCATTAGTAGTAGGTAATATATTGATAACAGGATTTCCCAAAAATTGTGCTACAAACTGATTTTCAGGGAAATCATATAACGTTTGTGGTTCACTATTTTGCTGTATATGCCCATCATTAAGCACCATTACTTGGTCAGAAATACTCATGGCTTCTTCCTGATCATGAGTCACAAACACGGTAGTAATATTAGTTTCTTGTTGAATTCTTCGAATTTCTTCTCTCATCTCGATCCGTAATCTCGCATCAAGATTTGATAACGGTTCATCCATCAATAGAATCTGTGGTTTTTTAGCTAAAGCCCGTGCAATTGCTACCCGTTGTTGCTGACCACCTGATAATTGTTTCGGTTTTTTATGAATATGTTCTGAAATTTGCACGAGATCAGCCAATTCGGTAGCTCTTTTGAGACGATCTGTTTTTTTGACATGTGCAATCTTAAGCGGAAACATAATATTCTCTAAGACAGTTAAATGAGGATATAAGGCATAGTTTTGAAACACCATTCCCACTTTTCATTTAACAGCATCTAAAGCAGTAACATCCTTATCGTCAAAGTAAATATGACCACTATTCGGTTTGATCAACCCTGAAATTAGCATCAAGGTTGTCGACTTCCCGCAGCCACTAGGGCCAAGTATCGACATCAAGGAATGTTCGGAAATCGTGAAATTTAGCTCATGTAGTACTTCTTTATCACCATAGTCCATGGTGACATTTTCAAATCTAACTTGCACGCGATTCACCTCTTAAGATATTTTGTAAGAAAACAGCGAATGCTGCATTGTTCATTGGTTAAAGTTTGGCACATTAAGCCTTAAAAAAGTATTCAAAATCCTTTTTGTTTGTAAATTTAATGTAAATTTTTTGGCGATAATATAGAGTTTTAGCCCTTTTTATGCTATGCTATAATGCTATATGTGTTTCCAATTGTAAGTCTCTCAATTCTGTTTTATTAGCGGTATTTTATCGCCTTTCTCTCTCTATGTTTTACCCTTATCATCGCTTACTAAATAGGATTAAGATCTTTTATTTCTTTGCTTCTTTATTAAATTAATGGCCAATCGAGTAGGAGACTAGCCATTATTTGACTAGTCGACCTCTCACACCACCGTGCGTACGGTTCCGTACACGGCGGTTCAATACCTTGCGTAAGCAGACTCTACCAATTCGCTTAGTGGAACTAA
>NZ_JBGQQZ010000087.1:0-8325 GCF_045528575.1 Ruoffia sp. FAM 24228 | reverse complement strand
GTCATCGATTGCACACAAACGGAACACGATTCCACGGAAATCCTTACACTACCGAACACCGTTGGAAGTATTTTTGAGTTACTTAGATGAAGCAGTTTTGTCTAGCTTAATTTGACAAATCAAAATATTAATTCATCATCCATAGATGGTCACCACTTTATTGGACTAGAAACTTATAATATTCAGATGGCTTAGAAATTGATATAGAAATAAGAGGCTGGTACAGCTAAAGGTAAGGGTGAAAAAGATAGTGGTTTTAGTCTTATTTCTAATTAATTGATAGGCGAAGTTAGATAAGCATGTAAACTGTGAAAGTAAAGCAATGGCTAATCTGCCTTCTAAATCAAGCGGTGTAAAGTGTGAGATAACAATCCAAGAGAAAATTAATACACCGATTGAAAAGTCAGCTCCTTGTAATTTAAGTTGTTGGCCTCGCTCATCCGATAATTCATTTTCTTTGCGACTTTTTGTTAATATTTCTTCTTTGTTCATATTAACACTCCTCTAAGATAAGTTGACAAGTATACTTGGCATGACTATGTAGAACACCTGCCAAGTATGCTTGTCAACCCTCGGTGCAAGAATAGCCGCAAAGCCCACTCTTCTAGGAGAAACAAGCTTCACGGCTATTTATATATCAAGAATTATCCTGCAATCGATAACTCAAATTGTGCCACGATTGTTGTTAATAAGTAAGCACCTGAGAAGACAAAAATCGCTACGATTAATATTTTCCAAGATGTCTTAGTCAAGTCAACTAATTGGTTGGCTACTGAGATACCCGCAAAAGCCAATACCGGTGTTGTGATCGATAAGAAATCAACTGCCAGTATCGCTTCAACAATAAAGTTACTCATTAAACAAAAGACAATTGAAACAATCGATACCCAACCTAAGATCGGGAAGTCTTGAATGAACTGAACTTTGATTTTTTTCGTTAGATCAGAGATCAAAATACCTAACATACTGAACAGCCATAAGAAGCCAAGGCTGACAAAAGTGAGTGCTTGAATAGGTGTTGAGTCAGGATTTTTCCATAATTTTACTTGTTGTGTAAATAAGATAAATACTAAACTTAAGACAATAACCAGTCCAAAGTGAGCATATTTATTTAAACTTTTATTATTTTCCATGATCGTAGTTATCTCCTCTAGTTAAAGTGTTATACATAAAGCGTTGTAGTGGGATGGCTAAGAAGACCATTGTGTAAGTTCCTAAGAAACTGGTTAACAATTGACTAGCAGAGGCATAAGCTAAGATGATTTCTTCACTTTCCGGACGAAGTGCGGCAACAGCTGAAGCAGCTGCTGTCATCATTGAAGCAGAACCCATTCCTGCAGCCATGCCTAACGCACGAACATCAAAACCAAAGTTTAGTAACAAAGGTGCAAATAAACTGAAGAAAATAGAACCGAATAATGTTCCGATTAAGTACATTGAAAGAACTCCACGGCCTTCGGCTGACTCGAGCGTGTATTTTTCAGTAATATAAGCTAATTCCCCTTCACGGCTTAACCCAAGCGTAGCACCGATCGCTGTACGTTTAAGTCCTAACATTAATGCAATAGGTAGAGCGAATAAAATCGTACCTAGGTTCCCGATTTCTTGGAATAGGAACACCCAACCAACAGATAGAATTTCAGTAATTTGAGGGGCAACACTTGCGCCGTAATAAGCCATTAATGGCAACATAATGAATAAAAGGTTTTTTGATGCGAATTGCACATTTTCATCACTATATACTTTTTTGAAAATCCCTTTTCGAAAAGCTGGAACAGCAAAAATCATCCCGAAAAAGACCGCAAAAACAAGTGGTAAAATGGATACAGAAAATGAACCAAAGCTAATACTTTGGAAACCAATTATTTCAGCTAAGAAAATAACAACAAAAGCAAAGCAAATTAAGTAAAGTAGATGTTTCTTATTTTTCATTCGATTCTCCTTGAGTGATAGTTTGGATATAGCTTTCATATTCTTTATAAGAACGGCTGTATAGTTGGTTTTTATCGATACGGCCGTTCATTTTATTTAAGACACTAATTAAAAATTCTGGAAATTCTTGAAGAACAAATTCGTCATCAACCATGCGTAGATCATCACCATGAATGACACCAGTGAAACCGCCATAACTAATTTGAATACTAGGCATCATAAATGATAAATCGCCAATATCTCCAGCAGCAGCAACGGCACCGCGGTCGTCAATCCATTTTGTAATCGTATCTTGTTCTTTGAACGCTTCCGCAACGAAGGTTGATAAATAACGATCTTGTACAAATGGTAAGTAACCCATCTGAGTTTGTATCTCAACATCACCTTCCAATGAATAAGCGCTCCCTTTAGCCACTTTATCCATGCGTTCTGCTACGGTTTTTATATAATCAACTGAGATTGTGCGTAAATCCGTTCCAACTTGTACTTGATTCGGAATGACATTCGTTGAGAAGCTTCCATGATCAATGACCGGGTTAATACGTACGTATAGATCCTCGCGTAATTGTTGACGCATTAAGCCTAAACCAGTATTGAATAAGGTCGACATGCTGTAAGCATTGATTCCACTGAACGGGTCCCAACCAGCATGAGTTGCTTTCCCTTTGAAATTATAATGTTTATATAAAAATCCAGCTAAGTCACAATTAATCTCGACCGTCTTCTCTTCTTCACCACCGATTGTATGAACACACATCGCAAAGTCAACATCATCAAAGACGCCCAACTTCATTGCTTCAGGTTTTCCACCCAAATAAGTGATCGTCCCTTCGTCGATTAATTGTTGGCGGTATTCTAAATCAATAAATTCTTCCGCAGGAACGAAGACAAAAGCAATATTAAAGTCAAAATCTTTGTAACGTTCACCTTCTGTTAAGTAACCATAGAGTGATAAAGCAGTTGTCACTTGAGTAAAGTGACCACATGCATGTGCCGCTCCTGATTGCGAATCAGCTTGGAAGTGACTCGGAACACGAACCGCATCCAATTCTGCAATGAATGCCACTGTTATATCCTGTTGGTGATTTAAATCAACGCGTATACCTGTCGTTGAAAAATACTCAATCACTTGATCTGGATTTGTCTCAGTAATAAAGTCTTCCACCGTTTTCATAGTCCGGAATTCTTTATAACCTAATTCTGGATGAGTAAAGATGTCGTCTGAGATAGCTTTCATCCTTTTAAAATTTTCTTTGAAATAATTCAATGATAAAACTCCTTATAAAATATTTACCAAATGAATATACCATAAAGAAATGAATATTTATACAAATCACAAACATTAAACTGCCTACCATCAGAAATGTTCGTTTATTTTTAATCAACAAAAAACTCTACTGAATTTGGTAGAGTGATTAATTTTATATAAATGTGATTAAAGTAAAGTCGTAAAATCATTCGATTGCTCAAGCTCTCCTGGCCAACTTTGAATACCACCGTCAACACGCACTGTTTTAAAACCATGTTCACTTAAGAATTGGCAGGCTTTTTCTGACCGTATGCCACTTTTACAGATGACATAATAAGTTTCATCTTCGTTCAAAGCTTCCGTATGCTTAGATAAATAATCTAGAGGAATATTTACAGAATTAGGAACACGTTCGATTTCATACTCATCTGTATTTCGAACGTCTAAAATAATTAACGATTCAGCCTGCGATTTATTATAAAACGAAGCGATATCAATATTACTATGCATTGTTATAAAATGCCTCCATTTGTTCAAGTTAATACATTAAATGCTAGCATATACTCATTGAAATAACAATTTAAGAATTCTTTAGAAATGATGTTTTGAAAATCTAACCTTAAGGAGCGTCGTGAAGTGGCTCGACACTCCGTAAATCGGCTTGCGGTACGTCGCGACTGCCCACGACACTCCGCAAATCAAAATGCGGTACGTCGCGACGCCGCACGACGCTCCGAACCACCCAACTCCACCCGATAACTAGGCGTTTCATAATAAATTTGCTAATATATAAACTAAGAAACACCACTCAATGCGCTTCCAAACTAAGAGCGTACATGATTTGGCTAGAGGAGATGAAAAAATGCACCATATTGGAACAAAAGAAATAGAAACGGATCGACTTTTACTCAGACGATTTACAAAAGCAGATGCTCAAGCTGTTTATACAAACTATGCAAGAGATGATCTAGCAACTAAATACTTAACTTGGCCGAGCCACCAGGATGTTTCAGTTACTGAAGCGCTGGGAGACATTACTGCTAGCATTCCCCATGAATTTGAAAAAATAGATGCATGCGAGATTGGTTACGTCTTAAGTCCCAAACTTTGGGGTCAAGGTTACATGAGTGAAGCGATGAAGGCTGTAACGAAATATTTATTAAAAGAAGCAGGCTTTAACCGTGTCATTGCTAGGCACGACGTGGCCAATCCAGCTTCAGGAAAAGTCATGCAGAAGGCTGGTTTACAATTCGAGGGAATCCATCGCCAAGGCAGTTTAAATAATTCAGGGATTATTGATACAGCCCAGTACGCCATTTTAAAAGAAGATATATAGTAGAACGTATCATAAAAATATCGTCAGCATTTAATAAAAAAATGTATTAATGACTATTCTTTAAACCAGTATTGAGTTGACTTTAATT
Organism: Ruoffia sp. FAM 24228; assembly: GCF_045528575.1. NCBI lineage: Bacteria > Bacillati > Bacillota > Bacilli > Lactobacillales > Aerococcaceae > Ruoffia > Ruoffia sp. FAM 24228. Next base: position 3,720 of record NZ_JBGQQZ010000087.1, on the reverse strand, counting down.
AAAGACTTCGTTAAAATGTTAATTAATGATGAGAATTTAAAGATAAAAATCGACGAAGAGAAGAGTAGCAAATTGACTTTGTTTAAGAGAGCCCGGCTGGTGTGAAAGGGCACAAAAAAATTTGTGAAGATGAACTCTGAGTATTAGCTAAGTGAAAGCTTTTCTAACGGTAGCAACCGATACCTTGCCAACGTTTATATAGACGTATTAAGGCACTTATTGTGAGATAAGTGTAAATTTGGGTGGTAACACGATATTGTCGTCCCTAATCAGAGAGCTGATTAGGGGCGATTTTTTTATTTTAAAAAAGAAAGGAAGTTGAGTATGCCAATTAAAATTGTTGAAGGATTACCCATACGCAAGGAATTAAAGAGAGAACAAATAGTGACAATGGATGAGAGCACGGCACGTACTCAAGACATTCGTCCCCTTAAAATACTCATTCTTAATCTCATGCCTAAAAAAGAAACGACAGAACTGCAATTATTGCGATTATTAGGTAATACACCGCTTCAAATAGAAGTAGATTTAATGTATACAGCAACTTACGAAGCGTCCAATACACCGATCAGTCACTTAAATCAATATTACAAAACGTTTGATGAAATTAAAGACCAACAATATGATGGGCTTATTATTACAGGCGCTCCTGTAGAGCAATATGAATATAATGAAGTCAATTATATTGATGAGCTGAAGATAATATTAGATTGGTCTCAAAAAAATGTCTTTTCTCGATTATTTATTTGTTGGGGAGCTCAATATGCTTTAAATTATTTTTACGGCATCAACAGTTATAAACTTGAACAAAAGTTATTTGGCATTTATGAATATGACGTATTAGAAGCAGAACATCCCTTACTTCGTGGTTTTAACGACACATATCAAGTGCCACAATCACGTCATACTTCAATTTCTATTGAGACCATACAAGCTCAAAAAGCATTGAAAGTCGCTACAAAACATCCAAAATTTGGACCAGATATTATTACAACAACCGACAATCTAGACATATATTTATTAGGGCACTTGGAATATGACCGAGAAACATTACATCAGGAATATCAACGCGATAAGGAGGCAGGAAGTAAAATAGCTCTACCAGAAAATTATTATCCAGGAGTCGATGATTCGAAAATGCCAAAATTTACGTGGAAAAGCAATGCCTTTCTTCTATACAATAATTGGCTTAATGAGGTTTACCAACATACCTATTATAATTTGGAAGATATTTTAAAGGAGGATAAATAAAATGACAACACACATCAATACTAAACTTGTCCAATTAGGAAATCGAAAAGATCCATCAACAGGAGCCGTCGTTGCTCCTATCCACTTAGCGACAACTTACGCTCATCCAGGTTTAGGGCAAAGTACCGGATATGATTATACACGAACGAATAACCCAACCCGAGATATCTTAGAAGAGGGCTTAGCAGCTTTAGAAGGTGGCGAGAGAGCGGTCGTTACAAGTTCAGGCATGAGCGCGATTCAATTGGCTTTTCAACTTTTTAAAAAAGGTAGTCATTTTTTAGTTTTACGCGATTTATACGGTGGAAGCTTCCGATACTTTGAGCACCTTGAAGCAGAGAATTTAGCACAATTTACTTACTTCGAAACCGAAGCAGACTTTGAAAAACTAATCAGCGATGACATATCAGGGGTATTCATTGAAACACCGACAAATCCATTAATGCAAGAGGTTGATATTCAACGCATCGCAGATTTAACGCATCAACATGGTGCACTATTACTCGTGGATAATACTTTATTAACGCCACTTCGCCAAAGACCCTTAGAATTAGGTGCAGACATTGTACTTTATTCAGGAACAAAATATTTAACGGGACATAATGATATCTTAGCTGGAGTGGTCGTTACAAATGATAAAGGTATGGGTGAAAAGTTAGGCTGGTTATCTAATACAACCGGTCCTACTTTATCAGCCTTTGACTGTTGGTTGTTTATTCGTAGTTTGAAAACTTTACCGATTCGATTAGACCGACAAGAAGCAACTGCGCAAGAAATTGTGACCTGGTTAAAGCAGCAGGAACAAGTTAAAGATGTGTTATATGCTGGAAAAGGTGCCATGATAAGCATCCGCTTAAAAGGTGAAGCGAAAGTGGGACCATTCTTAGAGAAGTTACAAGTATTTACATATGCCGAAAGTTTAGGTGGGGTTGAAAGTTTAATTACATATCCAACAACACAAACACATGCAGACATACCAAAAGAATTGCGTGAATCCTATGGCTTAACGCCTGATTTATTAAGGTTGTCTATTGGTTTAGAAAATTCTTCCGATTTAATTCAAGACTTAGAAGTTGCTTTGAAGGAGTAAAAGTGATTAGATGATTTTAGAAGAAAGAAGGTAGATGTGAGTGGAAATTGAAGAGTTTGTAGAAAAGTATTATGTTGAGCGTCAACATACAAATTCATTAAAATGGGACCTATTAGAAGAACGCTTTGGTCAAGCAGATTTACTCCCTTTATGGGTCGCTGATATGGACTTTAAGGTGAGTCAAGCTATTACAAAAACATTAAAAGATCGAATATTACATGGTGTTTATGGTTATACATTTGCTGGTAAATCATATTATCAAGCATATAATAACTGGATGGAAACGTATTTCTCTTTCCCGATAAAAGAAGAATGGGTTCGCTTTTCAACAGGTGCCGTTCAAGCGATTTACCACCTATTGTACACATTCACCGATGAAAATGATTCAGTGATTATTCAATCACCTGTTTATTATCCTTTTAGTGACGCGGTTAAAGATACAAATCGTCGATTAGTCAATGTCGACCTAGTGAATAACGATGGATATTTCACCATTGATTTTGAACGGTTTGAACAGGCAATTATCGGTCAATCGGTGAAATTATACATCCATTGTTCACCGCATAATCCAGTTGGACGAGTGTGGACAGAAGAAGAGCAAGCGAAGTTGTTCGCCATTTGCCAAAAGCACAATGTGTTAATTATCTCTGATGAAATTCATCAAGACTTTACTTTTGAACATGAACATATCCCAGCAGCAAATGTTTCTGAAGGAGTTCACCGCCCACGAGTTATTACTGTAAACTCAGCGTCTAAATCCTTTAACATCGCTGGTTTAACCCATTGTAATATCGTAATCACAGACGATGAGTTGCGTCAAAAATATGATGATTTCGCAAATTCCATGATTAAAACAGAAGCGAATATTATGGGGCTATTTGCTTCCGAGGCTGCTTATGTGGATGGTATGGATTGGATGGCCTCATTGAAGAATGTCATTTACCATAATTATGAAATCGTCCGCGATTACTTCACAAAATTCGCACCAGAAATAACAGTATCACCACTCGAAGGGACATATTTAGTGTTTGTAGATTTACGCAAAGTAGTAAAAAGTGATGAGATGGTCGAATTCATTCAGGAAAAATGCGGGCTCGCAGTGGATTACGGAGAATGGTTTGGTGAAGGTTACGAAGGTTTTATTCGTTTAAATCTTGCGACAAAACCAGAAAATATCGAAAAAGCTGTCCAAACAATTGTTGAACAGCTAGGATAATGCAAAATAAGACCTTCCGTCAGTGAAGGTCTTTTATTATGTGCGCCCGGCATGGGCGATAACTTGGTGGTGAAAGTCCACTACAGACTTGGCAGTAGGAACTGTTAGCTAAAGGCAAGGGTGTCCACCGTGAGGTGGAATCTGAAGGAAGCCGGAGGCAAAC
>NZ_JBGQQZ010000086.1:0-8489 GCF_045528575.1 Ruoffia sp. FAM 24228 | reverse complement strand
TGTCATCGATTGCACACAAACGGAACACGATTCCACGGAAATCCTTACACTACCGAACACCGTTGGAAGTATTTTTGAGTTACTTAGATGAAGCAGTTTTGTCTAGCTTAATTTGACAAATCAAAGTATTAAAATTTTCTACTAACTCTAGCTTTCCTTCCATTGATAAATAATCATCTACTTCATAATAAAAAATTTGATGATTACTAGAATTATCCTTTATAAAAAATGTTATTGCAATTGGTGCGCGACTTCCCGAGCCAAAAATCTTTCCTCCCTCTTTTCTAGATTTTTCACCCGAAGTTCTTTGATCTCCTCGTAAATTCAATATGTAAATATAATTAAATTCTTCTAGGAGGCACTTGCGCATTCCAGCAGTCGAAGAAGTTGTAATAAACGATGCATTTGTAACAAAACCAATTATTCCTTTACTTCCAATTCTATCTGATGACCACCTTATCGCTCTAATGTAAGAATCATACAGAGTATTTTTATTAGTTACATTGGAATATTTAACATAGGTATTTTTTAATCTTTCATCTAATTTTGGATATTTCTGATTTTGATTTTCATCATTATCACTTAACTGTCTTGCTGAGTACGGTGGATTTCCAATTATTACAGTAATTGGTGATTCTTTTTGACGTTGTAAACGTTCATTATTATCTCCAAATAAATCTTCATCTAGTACAGACTCTTGTTCTGTAGTATCAAAAGTATCAGTCAACACTATCCCTTCAAATGGATGATATTCATCAGCACCAAAAACTTCTTTGAAAGTTTCCTCAATATTTATTGCAGCTATATAGTAGCTAAGTAGTACTATTTCATTGGCAAAAATTTCATTCGTATATTTATAGAGTAAATCTTCTTTATTGATTAACCCTGATTGCAGGAGACGAGTGATAAAGGTTCCTGTTCCTGTGAAAGGATCAAGTACATTCACATTTCTATCAGATAAAGATTTACCTAGATGTTTTTGTAAAGCATCTTCTACAGAATGGATGATGAAATCGACCACTTCTACTGGTGTAAACACGATTCCTAACCGATCAGTTGTATTTGGAAAACCTACTTTAAAGAACTTCTCATACAATTGAACGATGATGGTTTGCTTAGCTTCTAGATTATCAATGCCTTCTGCCCTTATTCTGACACTCTCGTAAAAGCCTTCTAACTGTTCTTGCTCTTTATTCAAGCCTATTATTACTAATTCATCAATCATTAAATCCATGGCTTGAGAAATGGGATTATTTAAAGCAAATGATTCTTCTTCAAACAATGCATCGAAAACTGGTTTGGTTATCATGTGTTGTGCTAACATTTCAACCGCTTCATCCACTGAGATTGAGTCATTGATATTGTGTCGTAATCCTTTCAAGAACTTCTCAAACGCTCTTGCGGTAGCAGGTTCACTTTCTAACATGGCATGTATCCGAGTGATATGTTGCTGTGCTATCTCAGTTACATCTTTGGACCATGTTTCCCAGTAACGAGTGTTACCGACTTTATCAACGATTTTTCCATAGATTGCATGCTCTAACTCAGACCACTCTTCTTCCGAAAGATTAAGTGTTAGTTGTTCAGTCTTTGTGTCTACAACGTATTCACCATCATCCTCATTAACTTCTGGAGCTCCATCATTTACACCGATCACTTCGATTTGACTTGGTTTTTTCTTATTTAACTCCAACTTGTTTATCGTTGCGTCAAATCGTTCATCAATGGAACGTAGAGCGTTCAAGACATCCCATACTATCTTATATTTTTCATTATTATCTAACACTTGATTAGCTGAAACACCACTTGGTACTCCAATAGGTAGGATAACGTAACCATATTCTTTACCTGGATATTTCCGCATCACACGACCTACTGCCTGCGCAATGTCAATCTTTGACTTTCTCGGGTTTAAAAACATTACAGCATCTAAGTCCGGAACATCTACCCCCTCAGTTAAGAATCGAGCATTGGAAAGGATTCGACATGTTCTATCAGGCACGTGTGACTTAAGCCAATTTATTTTTTGATTCTTTTGTAACGCGTTCATTGAACCATCTGCATGATCGATTTCCACTTGAAAAGCGTCGGCATTATCTTGATCGATGTATTCATCCACAACGGTTTGCCACATATTAGTAATGAGTTTTGAATTAGCAATTGTATTGGTAAATGCAATGGCCCGTTTCATGGGTTGCCCTGATAACACATTGGAATTATCTTTACGTTTTAATAGACCATTCCAACAGCCAATAATCTTTGTAACATCATCAAACTCTAATTCATTATTCTTACTTGCAAACACTCGTTGCATCTCTTTTTGTACCATGGATTCATTCACAGCAAGTACCATGACTTTATAATCTGTCAAGATACCTGTATGAACTGCTTTTCCGAATCCGAGACGATAAAACTCTGGTCCATAGGTAGCCTTATCATCCATATCTGCGATGACTACTGACATTTCGTCCGCTTTAGTTTTTGCATTATCTCCGAAGACACGAGGTGTAGCGGTTTGGTATAAACGTCTTTCACTCTTTACTAGATTATTGTCATGAACTTTAACAAATGCACTACCATCCTCACCTAACTTTGTTGCACCAGTTGTACGGTGCGCCTCATCAGCAATGATTAAGTCGAACTCATAAAAACCTGACTTTTGAGCTTGTGCAATCACATCTATTGATTGATACGTTGAAAAAATTACGAGGAACTTATTATCAATATTTTTTTCTTCAATGTCATCTTTGTATTCCATCAATTTTTCAGCATTAGTGGTTGCTGGGTAACCAATGTCGGCTACACTTATATCAAACTCAGTACTTTCACTTTCTTTACGCGTTACACTTCTATCAGAACAGACCGCAATGGTATTCATATCATTGGCGTAAATACTATCGCCTGTCCATCCTCGTAAAGATTGAGAAAGAAGTTGAATACTGGGAACTAAGTACAGGACCCTAAACTGCCCTACTTTTTCTTTAGCTAGTTGTTCAGCAATTTGGAGCGAGGTATATGTCTTACCTGTCCCGGGAGCCATAATCAACTTACCGCGATTGTGTTCTTTAAACCCTTCTAGGACTGCTTCGAGCGCTTCCACTTGATGCGGTCTAGGTGTTTTTGCAGGTTTTAAAGGTACTGCTACCTCTGTTTTACTTGGTGAGTATTGTGACCAGTCGATATGACTATTCAGTAAATCTTCAAAGCCGATACGAGCAATTTTCTTATCGCGATCTTTTAAAGCACTCTCGGCATTAGAGGACCATCTTGGTGAAGACGCAACAATGATACCACTTGAAAAGTACCTCTTACCTATTTCGTTGAGGAACGAATCAATGTGCCCTTTTTGAATGATTGTAGATGGGGCATAGTATTTACATTGAATGGCTACTAAGTCTCCCGTAATTCGTTCTTTTGCTACTAGGTCCACACCCACATCAATTTTAGGTATACCGTATTCATTAGGAACATCCTTCAAAAGCCAAACGTCACTGAAACGTTGCTTGTACATTGGTTCATTCTTGAAGTAAACCAATGAAACATTTTCAAACATGGTTCCTCGGTCTCTTTGGATACCGTCTTTCTTATCTATTTCTTCTAACAGTTCTTCCAAAGATGATAATTTTGTTTTCATAGTTGATTACGCTCCTTGACTTCATTCAATATGATGATAAATCGTTACCTTTTCTATAGCCCACAGAGTGTTCTAGTATCATCTATTGTATTAAGCTTATTATAACATATCGAGTAAATGAGAATAATTACTTTCCTGTATCTAAAGACAATTTGATTATATATTATTATCTTGAATGTCTGGTTCTAAGTATGGCAATCATTCATTTACAAGACGTTAAACACCCCCATCGATGCCAATCGATGGGGGTTCTTTGTCTTTATTTTATATTAGGAGGAAATTTTATGGAAACTGTATCATTTGTAAAGTTGAAGCAAATTGTTGTTGCTGAGCCCGAATTTGAAGGGCTGACCTTGGACTCTACTGGGACCGTAGCGAACTTTGCCCGCGATTACATCGGGAGTAATGACCGTGAAACCTTGATTGTTGTCGGGGTCAACACAAAGTCTGCGATTAACTTTATTTCTACCGTATCGGTGGGGTCGCTTAACTCAACCATTGCGACACCCAGAGAAATTTTTAAACATGCCATTCTGTCAAACTGCGCTCGCCTTTTTATCGCTCATAATCACCCGTCTTATGATACCACCCCGTCTAAATCTGATTTTGATTTCACTCGACGGATTCAACAAGCAGGTGTGTTGCTCGGGATTGAACTGGTGGACCATCTCATCGTAACACCGACCGACTATTTCTCCTTCCTAGGTGAAGGGTTCTTAGACAATGGAGGGATTATCTATGAGTAAGGAAGCACTTGCCCTTGAATGGATCAGCGAATACTTAGGTCGTCCTATTAGCCTAGATGACGTTGGCTATGAGTCCTATGTGTTCGAGGGAGATGAGTTAGATGCGTCGCTCATCCCTCCTAATTATGTTTCTTATTTTAAACCGGATCAACAAGTCCTGACGTGTCTGTATGCTTATGGTGATACGATGGTTTACTTGCTACAGCCCCTTGGGAGTGAGTTACCAGCCATGACACTAATGGGCTTACTCGATGATTATGAGCTCATTCGCTATCGATTACTAAATGGAGGTGTTTAAGATGCAGACAACTATCATAATACTAGAAGTCATCGTCCTTATCGCCTCTACAGTCGCAAAAGAACTTGAACGAAGAAATGGAGGTGGCAAGTAAGATGGTAAAAGAGTTAAGTAAAGAGATTGTCACCAAAGTGATTGAAGAAGATTCAGGTGCTCACCGCTATGTGTTAGAGCGTATTTGGGATGACAAACAGCAGATTGTGACAGTCATTACGCTCTACCCCTCTAGCTCTGAACTGGTCATCACCGATACCACTACCATGTTAGTTACCAACAATGTCTATAAATTAGGGTTTGGGGGCTTCTTATCGGTGAACCTGTATTCGAAGATTCATTTCCCCGATTCCCCGACGAAAAAAGACAGAGCCCGTAACTACAAGACGGCTACCAACAAGACCAATGACGAGTACATTCTCGAAAGCTGTAAGAAAGCCGACGAAATTATTATTGCGGTCGGTTCTCTACCCTCTAAGAACAAACTAGTTGCACAGCGACTGCAATCAATCCTAACGACACTCAAAGAGGAAGGATTGCTCGATAAGACAAAGTCACTCATCGATCAGGAGAAACAAGTATTATGCCATCCCTTAGCTCCTAAAGCAAGAAACAGTTGGACATTAAAAAATAGTCCCATATAATTAAGACAATAAGAGTCATGGTTAGATAAATTACATCATAGGGAGTGAAAGAAACAATGCAGTTAAGGACTTTTAGAGAAAAAATACTTTATATAAGCTCAAAAACACGAAGAAAAGATGTGGGTCAAATTGGGTACGGTAAATTTGATTCTCTCCGTACAGTAGGAATGTTTCTCCAAGAAAAACAAGGTCTTAGTTCCCAAGACCGTACTTATGGAGATAAACATGGCAATCAAATTACCATGCTTACTATAAAATACTTAATTGCGATTTATATGTTTAGTTTGAAAAAAAATCCTATTCTGTTTGCTGAGGAGTTAGGGGAATTAAAAAAGTTTGAGTTGTTTTCTACAATACATCTTGAGAAAAACACGGACGAAGAAGTGCAGAAATTCGAAGAGTTCCAATATATGAATAAATTACAGGAAGTATTACAGATGAAACAATCGGAATTGCTAAAAAAAATTCCTAAAAACACCTTTTATTCACAGGAAATTAACTCTCCTGTCCTCCTCTATCTTCTCTACTTTCTGGTAAGTTATGGAAGTAGTGATACATTGCTTAAAGATTTTGATAAGATCGCGTCAAAATTTGAAGAGACAATGTATAACAAATCAAGGTTCATCTTCCAAACAAGTGTTGAATTGTACCGCGATGATATGTTATTGACGATGTTACTTGAGCCTTTAGCTCACAAATTAAACCCTATTAGGTTAGTTGAAATTTACAATAACCATCTCGATTACTATAACGGCCTCTTGGAAACAGATGCAAAGTATCTTAGCGCATCTGTTTCCGGTTATGATTCCATTGGAACTAACAGCAAGGTACGTAATAACCTCTCAGATAAAGTTAAATTATTTCCAGATGAAGAGGCCTATCATGATGTAGCATTGCCTGAGGAAATTCTTAACCTAGATGAAAAAAGCAAGAAGAAAATATTGAGGGTTATCATAGACTTATTCAATTTAGAATCCTCTTATGAATCGCTATTAGAAGCTATCGAAATGGATTATCCGGATGACATTTCTTTGCTGAAACCTTTGTATAAAAATTTAGAGGATAGAGATCCCGAAATAAAAACCTTTGATTTTAACTTTACTAACCTGATCACCTTTCGCCTCATACAGGAAGCTTGCTCCCTATCCCTAAAAACTCATCTTGTATTTAATCAACGTATCATAGATATACTACATTCTCTTGAAAATTCCCTACCTGATAATAGTCACCCCTTCGCCTATCTTACCAGAAAAACCGACTAGAACAGGCTAATCTTCCTTCAAAGGCATTCTACTCTTTAAAAAGTAGGATGCTTTTTTGTTGTGGTTATTGACGGTAGAAATCCGGACTAAACTCCCATTTTTTTTGATTTCTTGAGTCCGAGAGAAATCATCTAGGTTATCTTACTATGTATGTAGCGTAGTAAGTTACTACGTATCCATCATCGGCCGATGGGGAGTGGCAATAATGACAAATACAGAAAGAAGGAATTATGATGACTGAAAATAATGGAGTATATGGCAATGATCTAGAACTCAATGAAATGATGGAATTGCGAAATTATCCGAATAAAATGGAGTTTAACGCTAGAATCACAGGGATGCAGTTTACTAATGAAAACACCTACTTCCATTTAGAACTAACGGAACCCGCAGTAGGGATGAAGCACGATGAGGTATTTACACTCGGTAAGAGTTATTTATTAAAAGAATCTAATGAAACTAATGAATGGAGTAAGCCACTAGAAGATGCACTTTTCGCGTTTGGTTCTGAATTAATCAATCCTCTTGACGAATTTGATACTGACTTAATCTACCAAAGATTAGTGGGTGATATTTTTAATTTTGAATTTGTCAGAACAGATTCTAAGGCAGATTGGGAATTGGTAGAAATGACGAAGGTGAACGAGAGCTTTAATGGTAACGATTTAATTTCATTTCAAGGCAATATCGTTAGTGTGTCACATACCAATAATTCTATTGAAGTCGTATTTAAGTTGGCTATAAGTTCCAAGATGCATTTCCATGCTGGAAGTTTGCATCAAATTTATCACTACCACCTTTATAATGACGAGCAAAAAGAATTGTTTGAAAATACATTTGACGAGTTTGTAACATTTGACCCTCGAACTAATAAGTTCAATTTTGAAAATAGCCAATTAATAGTCATTTACCCACCTAAAAAAATAATTGAATCAGAAGAGTTTATTCGCTTCGATGCACAGGCAGTGAGACCTTTCATGGTACTACCCATGCCAAAGGAGGTGGTGTAATGAGAAACGAAACAGGTGATTTTCAAATCGGGTCCTTCACCTACAGCGTAGAGAACGGGATTACTGAAGGGGACACAGTCTGTTCGCTATACGCTAGGGTATCAAGTGTCTTCATTGACCATACTACTATGGAGCAGACATACCAACTTGAATTCAAGCATGCTGTGTTAAATGAAATTTACAAGATTAAGGTGGAGTACTCAGAATTATTGACGAGTGGTATTAGTTCCTTAATGCGACTAGGGCTGGACGTTACCAACAGCAATAAGCAGTCGCTTAGTAATGCTTTGCTTGCGAGTATTCCCTATGCAGAGGTCGTATTCGTTGTCACTTCATATGGTTTTAGCAAATTCAAAGGTATGCAGATATTTATTACTGATAAGGTCCTATCCAAAGAGCCTATCAAAGAGCTACTTGTCGTCCAGAACAACAAGTATGACTTGGTTCCAAAAGGCAGTCTGGTTGATTGGCTTCAGATGTATGAAGATTATGTAAAGGGCTATCCTCCATTAGAACTGGCGGTAGTCTTGGGACTGAGTGGACCAATTATTTGTCACTTGAATCAAAGCTACCCAGATCTTAAAACGCTTTTAGTCAATTTCTCAGGTGATAGTTCAAAAGGCAAGACTACAGCGCTCTCGTTAGCTGTGTCGGTGGCTGGTGAACCGAATAAAGGCCACCAGTCACTGCTTCGCTCTTGGAATGGGACGAGCAATGCCAATCTCGGATTATTAGAAGGGGTTTATGGTATTCCGATTGCCTTTGATGAACTTAGGTTCTTTGTCAAATCGTGTTGGTCAGAGATTTCCGAGGTAGAAAGCTTAAATGCTTTCTACCTTTTTTTATGCGACTTTAGTATTTAATTGTTTGTTGATCACTTTTTCTTCTTCAAAAGTTAAGG
>NZ_JBGQQZ010000085.1:0-8512 GCF_045528575.1 Ruoffia sp. FAM 24228 | reverse complement strand
CTGTAAGATATCTGTAGTAAGATTGTTCATAGGGAAGTCCTCTTTTCTGTGAATGTAGTGTGGTAACTCTATTCTACAGAAGGGGCTTCCTTTTTTCTATTTACACAAGATATTTTACACTCTCATTAAATATTAAAGATAGGGTGAAAGTAGAGTAGTTTTATAATTTTTTATGTGTTATATTATATAAAATAAAGTTATATGAACGTTTGCCACTCGGCTCATTTAGCTAATTTAATAAAATAAAGTATGGAGCCATCATTTTTATTGAATAATTGGAGGGTATCAATGAAGACATTAGAAATTAAAAACTTACACGTATCAATTGAAGACAAGGAAATTTTAAAAGGTCTAAACTTAACCATTAATACGGATGAAATCCATGCCATAATGGGACCAAACGGAACGGGTAAATCAACCTTAGCAGCGGCGATCATGGGAAATCCAGCTTATACAGTGACCGAAGGAGAAATTTACTTAGATGGTAAAAATGTATTGGAAATGGAAGTTGATGAGCGTGCTCGAGCTGGGCTATTCTTAGCAGTCCAGTACCCAAGCGAGATTCCTGGTGTAACAAATGCCCAGTTTATGAAAGCTGCCATTAATGCCCGTCGCGCTGACGATGACAAAATGAGTGTCATGGAATTTATTAAAAAACTCGATGAAAAGATGGCCATCTTAAACATGCCGGAAGAAATGGCAGAACGTTACTTGAACGAAGGTTTCTCAGGTGGTGAGAAGAAAAGAAACGAAATCTTACAATTAATGATGATTCAACCAGCCTTCGCCATCCTAGACGAAATTGACTCAGGACTTGATATTGATGCCTTAAAAGTTGTTTCACGTGGTGTAAATGAGATGCGTGGCGAAAACTTTGGTGCTTTAATCATTACGCATTATCAACGATTACTAAACTACATTACACCGGATTATGTTCATATTATTATCGATGGAAAAATCGTTAAATCAGGTGGTCCTGAATTAGCCAAACGACTGGAAGATGAGGGTTACCGCGGCATCGTTAAAGAGTTGGGCTTAGATTTTGAATTAAAAGAGTAGGTGAAACCTTTGACACAAATACCATTACATGAACAAAAAAGCTTAATTCCACAATACTCAAACGTTACTCAATCTTTTCAAGACGCACAACAACAAGCCTTAGCTGCTTGGGAAACACTGCCTTTACCTTTTATAGAGCGTATGAGCTACCCAACGTGGGAATTATTCAGCCAAGTGATTGCAAGTCCAAATGCCAGTGCCAGTGACTTAGTCTCTACTTATAAAAACAACCTAAAGCTTTCGGATGACCAAGAACTGAGTGCCCGCATTGCTCACTGTGGTAATACGACGGATGTTGATTTCGTGCTAGCAGACTTAGTGGAGCAAGGTGTAATTATTCAAGACCTCTTCACTGCAATGAATGAATTTCCTGAATTAGTGGATGCACATCTATTCAGTGCCATTTCAGCTACAGAAGATAAAGTTGCTGCCTACCATACAGCCTTTATGAACGGTGGATTATTCATCTATATTCCAAAAAACGTTGAAGTGAACTTGCCGATTGAAGCAGTGTTGCTACAAGACAGTCGTCAAAAACTTGCCTTCAACAAGCATATTTTAATTGTAGCGGATACGAATAGTCGCGTTGAATACTTAGAGAAATCAAATACGATCGGCGATACGCCCAATAGTGCCACTTTATTTGTTGAGGTGATTGCTCTCAATGGGGCTAATGTTAAGTATGTCTCAATGGATTCACTTGGAGCGAACACGACAAGTTTCATTCGTCGCTACGGGTTGACACAGCCTGATGCGAATATTTCTTGGGGAGTGGCGGCTATGAATAATGGGGATACAATCTTAGATACCTATACCGTCTTAGATGGTAACGGCTCAGCATCCAACGTTGATGTTATTAGTATTAGTAACCAATCGCAGACACAGACGATTAACACGAAGGTCCTCAATGTTGGTAAGAATACAACTGCCAACATCTTCCAACATGGGGTTATTCTTGACCAAGCGCGTCTAACGTTCAACGGTATCGGCCATATCGTTAAGAATGCTAAGGGCGCAGATGCACAACAGGAAAGCCGTGTAATGATGCTTTCTGATGATGCCCGTGCGGATACAAACCCAATCTTATATATTGATGAGTTTGAAGTCACAGCTGGTCACGCCGCAAGTGTGGGTCAAGTTGATGAAGAGCAACTGTATTACTTAATGAGTCGTGGTTTAAAGCACGAGGAAGCTGAATACTTACTCATCCGAGGATTTTTAGGTCAAGTGATTCAAACAATGCCATCTAATAAAGTAAGACAACAAATGGTCGAGATCATTGATGAGAAACTTAAAACATTAAACCATGATTAATAAATTAACTGTATCAACTATTAGGAGGTGACACCATGACATTCACACCTTTAAGACTCTTCTCTCAAGAGAAAAGCCAGTCTATTCGAGCCCAATTTCCAATCTTAGAACAAAGTGTCAATAATGAACCCTTAATATACTTTGATAATGCAGCTACATCCCAGACACCTCATTCAGTTGTTGAAGCATTAGCCGACTACTACCACTATGATAATGCCAATATTCACCGCGGTGTCCATACTTTAGCCGAGCGAGCAACACGTGCTTACGAAGGAAGCCGGCATTATATTGCAAACTTCATTGGGGCAAAGGATGCTAGTGAAGTGATCTTCACGAGTGGAACCACCGATGGGATTAATTTTCTTGCTAGAGGGCTTGTTGAAGACCAACTAGAAACCGATGATATTATTTTAACAACACCTCTAGAACATCATTCTAATCTAGTGCCTTGGCAAGAACTTTGTCAACGCAAGGGGGCAAAGTTAGAATATATGGCGCTTAATGAGGATTTTCAAGTTAACCTTTCTGTGTTAAAGAAAAGAAACACAGAAAATATTCGTGCCATCGTGATCCAACATGTATCCAATGTTCTTGGAGTTGAACAACCGATCCAAGCTCTTAGTGAATGGGCACGCGAACACGATATTTTACTCATTGTTGATGGCGCTCAAGCAATCCCTCATCAAGCGATTAACGTGAACGATCTAGGTATTGATGCGTATTGCTTTAGCGGGCATAAAGCTTATGGTCCGACTGGGGTTGGTATTTGTTACTTAAATGAAAGACACCACCAACAAGCACGTCCCGTTCAATATGGTGGTGAGATGATCCACTTTGTCGGTGATTATGAGAGTAATTATAAAGACTCACCATGGAAGTTTGAAGCCGGCACCCCACCGATTGCACAAGCGATCGCCTTACAAACGGCCTTAGAATATATTAACCAAATTGGTGTTGAAGCCATTGCTCAACATGAAGCCGCTTTGACCCAACAGTTGTACCAAGGGCTTCAAGAAATTGATGGTATTGAACTTTACCAGAGCCCTGATATCATTGCACGCAATCCTCATGGTATTATTAGTTTCAACTTTACTACTATTCATCCCCATGACGCAGCCTCTGCTTATGATATGGAAGGTATTGCTGTACGAGCTGGACATCATTGCGCCCAAGTATTGATGCGCAACCTTGATGTCGCGGCTACTTTAAGAGCGAGTGTTGGTATGTACAATACTGCCGCTGAAGTTGAACAATTTTTGTTAGTAACAAAGAAAATAAAGGAGTTTTTTGATTATGTCTCTATTTGATCTAACGAGTCTTTACAAAGAAGTCATCATGGACCATTCAAAGAACCCGCGCCATAAAAAACCGATTGCCCATTACACTCAGCGTGTTGAATTATTAAACCCGACTTGTGGCGACGCCATTGTTGTTGAATTCACACTGCATAATGACACAATTGAAGAAGTTGGCTTTACCGGCCAAGGTTGTGCCATTAGTATGGCCAGCGCCGATATGATGTGTGACACGTTAAAAAACAAAACAAAGGAGCAAGCGCTTGAGATTATAGAGAACTTTACCCATTTAATAGGTGGAGAACTGAAATCGCAAGCTAAACCTTTAATGGACACGACTCAATTACAAGATGTATTGCAAGATGCCTACTTGTTAGAAGGTATTAAGAAATTTCCTGCACGCTATAAATGTGGCATACTTGCTTGGAGAGCCCTTGAATTAGGCATGAGTCAAATTGCTCAGACAGAAGAAGGAATTATAGAAAGAGAGTGATACAATGAGTGACGTACCAGTTCTCGGCGATTATGAATTTGGTTTCCAAGATAATGCTGAGATTATTTTCTCGACTGGATTGGGATTAAATGAAGAGGTTATCCGAACCATTTCCCAAGAGAAGGATGAACCTGAATGGATGTTAGACTACCGATTAAAAGCTTATGAAATATATAAGAACAAACCCATTCCAGAATGGGGGCCTGATCTATCTGGAATTGACTTTAATGACATCACGTATTACCAAAAAGCAACTAACCGCCCTGTTCGTACTTGGGATGATGTTCCCGATGAGATTAAAAAGACTTTCGAACGGATTGGTATCCCAGAAGCAGAACGTGCTTATTTGGCAGGAGCGACAGTTCAATACGAATCTGAAGCAGTATATACACGTATGAAAAGTGCATATGAGAACTTAGGTATCATCTTTACGGATATGGATTCTGCCTTACGCGATTATCCTGAATTGGTTAAAGAATACTTTGGTAGTGTTGTCCCTTCAGAAGATAACTTCCAAGCAGCATTAAACAGCTCTGTATGGAGTGGTGGAACCTTTATCTATGTACCAAAAGGGGTACAAACAACTCTTCCACTGCAGACTTACTTCCGAATGAACAATGAAAAGTCTGGACAATTCGAGCGTACATTAATCATCGTAGATGAAGGTGCAAGTATTCATTACGTTGAAGGGTGTACTGCCCCAACTTTCTCATATGCCAACTTACATGCTGCCGTAGTTGAAATTGTCGTTAAAAAAGACGCCTATTGTCGTTATTCTACCATTCAAAACTGGTCAGACAATGTCTACAATATCGTGACTAAACGAGGTCACTGTGAAGAAGGCGCAACACTGGAGTGGATTGATGGGAACCTTGGTTCTAATCTCACTATGAAATATCCAAGTGTCTTCTTAAATGGACGTGGTTCTCGCGGAACCGTCTTATCAATTGCTTTCGCTGGTGAGAATCAACATCAACATACAGGGGCTAAAATCTTCCACATGGCTCCAGATACATCGAGTTCAATCGTTTCAAAATCGATTGCCAAAGACGGGGGAAATGTTGATTACCTTGGACAGGTCTACTTTGACAAGAACAGTGACCGTTCAATCTCACATATTGAATGTGACACAATTATTATGGATGAAAAGTCACGTTCTGATACGATTCCATTCAACGAGATCCATAACAGTAATGTGACCTTAGAACACGAAGCGAAAGTCTCAAAAATATCAGAAGAGCAACTCTTCTACTTAATGAGTCGTGGCCTAGATGAGGCAACTGCCACTGAAATGATTATTATGGGCTTTGTTGAACCATTTGCTAAAGAATTACCACTTGAATACGCCGTTGAACTGAACCGTTTAATCGCTTATGAGATGGAAGGATCGGTTGGGTAGAATCATTAACTGCAATATCAAACGCACAAAAAAGCTTGAGCAAAGACAATATAATCTGCTCAAGCTTTTTTTAACTAGATAATATGACTTGTTGAAAAACACCCTATCGAGACTTTATTGATGTGATGTTTTGGTGTTGATTTCCCATTTAGTTCCGATTACTTGGGTGCTCAGGATAATAGAGGCCGCCACATCGTGGGTCTTCATTTTCTTGGATAGTCATCATTTCCTTAGCGAGTTATCCAATCACTAGCAAAATATTGCCCATCTTTCAAGTCGAATTCATTCGCCATATATAACTTAGCCCCATTATGTACATATTCCTTTAACGTGCCAACGCTTAATATAGTTACTTTGCTGATCCGCATCCATAATGTTGACTGTACCTTCCTCGTTGATCAATATTAACTTCGATACCACTGGAACTCTGCACCTATACTGAGAAGATTCTCAACTAACTTCCCACGCTCTCGCTTCATCTGAATAAAGAAATCATTGCCGATCTCTCTCCCATTGCACATCCACATCCCATTTTCATATACATAATTCTGAAGCAAATTCTTGACTTCAAAATGAAAAACTTTATTTGGCGAGATCAACATAACATCAATCTGCATACGTCCAGCAGGCAGCGAAAGGTTCAAATCCGCTAAAACAACCCAATTTTTGGGAATCTCTGGCAATAGCATCAATAAAAATTCTCCCTCTCCAATAAAGCCCGTCCGGTAATTCTCCAACCGCCACTCCAAATTTTAAGGTAACTTGTAATACTCACTCAAACACTCCAAAAATTGCAGTTTATTCAATATAATCCAGCCTCCCTTTTTAGTCCTATTTATATATACGTAAAAAAGAGAGGATTCCATTAATTTGTTTTTGTAAATTTTGGTTTTTGGACCTCGTGATGATGGACGAGGCCAGTTTTCTCTGATATTCGGCCTCGTATACCCACACGAAGTCACTTCCACTCATTTTCAGGCCCCTCACCGATTCAGCAACGAATAATATCTTCCAAATAAAAAGGCACAATCCATATTAGTCATTACTAACATGGATTGTGCCTTATTTTCTACCAGTTTGCATTATCTAATTCAGCTTGTGTCCAAGGATATGGACTAACAGTAATGGGTTCCAATGTTTCTGGATGTGAAACTGTTACAACATTTGTTGTCAGATTATTTGGATGAGCTTTAACATCCGCATAGAAATAACCATTACTATCCGCTGTTATGGGTGGGATGCCCGTTGAAGCGTAACCGTCTAATTGCATTATATTTACTTCTGCAAAAGGATAAGTATACCCTTCAATATAACTTTGTCCTACGAAATACCGTTCTAACGTTAGATAACCCGATTCATGTGCTAACGCCGTAGGTTGGTACTGTACAATTGGCAATTCTGCTTCATAAACTTGTTGTCCCTGTTCATTTAGGATTGTTATTGTTGGAACTCTCCCCACCGCAGCGTCGGCATCAATTGAAAAATACCCCTCATCATTAGGTGTTGTTTCAATGACAGATAGTACCTCATCATTCATAGTCTGTGTCATAGTGACCACTATGTTATATAATGGGTTGACATAACCTGTGACTAAACCATCTTGTGGAAAGACAGGTTCAATAACTAATTCATCTAATTGAGTAGACAGTAGTTCCCACGTTACAGGTGGTATATCGCCTCGTCGCGAGGATAACATTCGCCAATCTTCAGGAACTGACCAATTACTTTCAGTTAAATCTCCCGGTACTATAGTAGAAGCGCCTCTTTCCTTCGCTGCCAAAGTTTCTAATTCTTCGCGAGTCTCAAGGGTCGCATATTCCTCAAAAACTTCAGGTTGATTATGATTATCCCACTTCAATAAACTAATCCCACCTTGATTATTATAAAAGAAATAAATGATATATTGCCAATCTCGTAACGGTTCAGTAATAATTCGACTATTAATATGAACCAATCTTTCATCCTGACCATTCGATTCTTTGACCGCTAACTCTTTTGTTTCATTGACTTCTGGATGTCCTTCCAAATAAAGAGCATTCTGCCTTGATCGATTAGGGCCCCAATAACTGTAATACATTGAAATTTTGTTATCTTCAATAGTTACATCAAAGTCAGCAAATTCTCGCTCAGTATTATCTACATGATAAAACCTCATATTTTTTGGCAACTTATCAAACTCTACTGCAAAAGGATATATTTTTTCCCTTTCGGCTTCTGTTGTATTCTCTTCAAAATATCTGTTCAAATAATCTGAAACAGTCATACTATGTGCCGTTGAATGTTTCCCATCAATACCATAAAATTGATACCCTTTTTTCTCTCCTGTTGATAAAATATTAGCTTCTTCCTCAGCTAAATAGAGCTCGGCTTCCTCTCTAGTAACTTCCCCATTTATAACCTCCATCAAACTAGAAATAACCCGCTCACGTTGCTCACCTAAGGTCTCTGCATTCACTAGCTGAGCCTGACTAAAAAACATGCTTGAACAAAGCAACAACAGACACAATCTCATTGTTAGTTTCATATCTTTTCTCCTGTACAAAATTTTTAAAAACATATTTTTATTGATGATATAAAAGAACTTTATAATAAGCAAGCTTAGTTAACTTGTTTATTTATTATATTCGATATCCACTAACTTAACCATTTGTTTATTAGCTGTGCTTAAAAATAAATTTGTATATGATGGTATATCGAATATAATCCACAAAAAGGAATCTGTTCATTGGCTTTTAAAATTTAAAGGTAAAGAGGCTGATACAAATAATTTTTTGGGCCTCGTGGTGATGGACTAAGCCAGTTTTGCTTGATATTTGGCCTCTTAAGTGTCAAGTCCATAATCTTGTGTAAAAGTCTCAATGTAGTTATATCATCTGGTCATCATGCACATTACACTTGTAAGAATGTCCGAGCGTTATTTTCCCAATTTTCGTGGAAATCAATTAATATCGA
>NZ_JBGQQZ010000084.1:0-8659 GCF_045528575.1 Ruoffia sp. FAM 24228 | reverse complement strand
TTCATCCGTGGTAAGATGGGTGTAGGTCATTTGTGGTCACTCCTTTGTATTCTTTGGTCGGAATTACAAGTTGAGTGTACCACAAATGGCTGTTTTAGTTGTCTAGCTTAATTTTACAATTGGCGTAATTTAACACTATCGATGCCTATTTCATTTAAGGTGCTCATGTTAACCAGATGATTTGGTGCAATCTTCAAGACGTCTCTTAATATCCATCTTCCTAAATCTTTATTTGGATCCGACATCAGTGCCTTGCCTCCGGATTGTGCTACTTTACACTTCATGACATCACCGTTAGGTAACTCCACTTGAAAGGTTGGGGAATCTTTTGCACTCTCCCCTTTTACTTTCCTTTGTTTCGCGTATGCAAAAAATGTATCAAACGATTCATGAATCCATGCTGGAATAGGTATGTACACTTCATCAGGATGACGAACTCTCCCCTGAGCATTCCATTGATTTAATCCAGAACGCTGTGGTACATCTCCACGATTTGGCGAATATAAAGGTAAAACAATATAGTTTTCTTTCGATTCTGAAATAAGTCTTGAATCAGCAATCTCAACTTGCATAGACTTTAGTAATTCAAATGGATTTTCTAAGATGTCTACATCAAAAGTTACAATTTTATTTTGTTCTTGAGTATAAAATCGTTTAAGAAGTGTATTTTTAGATAATGAATAGGAATATTCGTTGTATTTGTCAGTAAATCGAATAGTATTTTTACTTTGTTTCTTTTGTATGCGAATAGAATTTATGTCCACTAAATCTAAAGGTGTTTCAAACACATTCATCTTGCCTGGCTCTCTAGTAATTAAGTGATAAACCGAATCAGTTGCATCTGTAATATTTTGAGTCACTTCGATTCGTTTATTTCTAAGTTCAGCTATCATATAAACAATCTCTTCATGACTTTTGAGTTTACGAACCTTATCACTATCACCATTAAACTCTGCGACCTTTTGATACGTCCGTCCATTATTTTGCAAGAACGTTTTTAAGCCGATTCCAACTCTGTCTTTTATTGCATCATAAGACACGTCACCACGTGATAAGTTTTTGGCATCAAATGAAGCACAAAATAAATTCTCATGTGCCCGATAATAAAGATAAGGTGAATTGCTATCAGAAAAAAGGTTTGATAGTGAACCTAAAATTTTCAACATCTCAATATATTCTTCTTTTTGACTTTTGGTTTGATTATTCCAAAACAACTCCGACACTCCAATCACTCCTATTAGTTATGACCTACTATATTATAATATCCCATTTTAATTATATTAAATTTTCTACTTTTTCTAATATTATCGCATTAAACTCACTTAGTCGAATATCAGATATTTTGGTGTGAAATATTTCAAATAATACAACATTAATGCCATTAAACCTAATTTATTCTCTTCTAAACAGTCAAACTTTTGTTATAATATAGACACTATTATAATAACTAGGAGCGTTTACATGAGCATAAATTTTGGCGACAAAAAATTTAATATTTATAGAAATTATATCGAAGAACGCAGAACGGATTATGAAACAAGTTGGGACTCGCTTTCAGATTTCGACTTCTATACTCGCAAGGATATTGGTTCAGAAGCTTTTGAAGAGTTTAAGTTTCAAATGCTTAAACCAAGTGATACAGATATTGATTATTCAACTTGGCAAGAACTTGTTAAATATATGAAGAGTGATTCTAAAAGTAAAAAAACAACTTTATTATCCAAAAACAGCAAAAACGATGCAATATTATCAGACGATCCATATTCTCAATGGAAACAATATGAGAGAAAACTTGTCAGCAAAGGGTTTTCAGCTGAATCCATTGCAAATATTAAAGATGATGCCTTCAACATAGTCCAACAATTAAGTATGGACACACGCGAAAGCGGTGCAATTAAAGGGCTAACGATCGGTGATGTACAATCGGGAAAAACAGCTAATATGGCGGCAGTTATGTCAATAGCTGCTGATAACGGATTTAATTTTTTTATTATTCTATCAGGAGTGATCGAAAATTTACGTATCCAAACAGCTAACAGGTTATATGGTGATTTAGACTCAAATAAAGGTGCAGCTTGGTGGGATTGGACTAATATTGATAATCCAAAAGTTTCAGATAGAAGTGCACCGAATAATTGGAATAATATTAACTTACAGGAACATAGCAAAAAGAAATATTTCGTTGTTTCATTGAAAAATAAATCTAGACTAGATAATTTGGCAAAGTGGCTTTATTCGGATCCAAATAAATTAAAACAGTTAAAAATACTCATTATCGATGATGAAGCTGATCAAGCAAGTATTAATACAAAAAAACTAGAAGATGAAGAAAGAAGTACTATTAATAAAAAAGTTCTCGATTTAGTAAATGGTTTTAACGGAAAGCAAGCCCTTGCAGTCAACTATATATCTTATACTGGTACGCCTTATGCAAATGTATTAAATGAAATTGGGGATTATTCGTTATTCCCTAAAGATTTTATCTATACCTTAACACCTTCAAGCGACTATCTTGGTGCTGATAAAATGTTTGGTTTAGCAGAACCAGAGACAGGTCCTTCCTTACCCATCATTAGAACAATCAGTGATACAGATAAAGAATTAATAAAATCTCTGCATAAAGGGGATACTAACTATTTGCCACCTAGTTTTCAAAAAGCGATTGATTGGTTCGTGTTGGTTTCTGCAATGCAAAGACACTTACGTTTTACGAAACCTGTATCGATGTTAGTTCATACAAGTTTAAAAATTGCTGATCAAGAAAAAGTAGCCGGTTTAATTCGCTCTTACTTAGAAAACATGCGTGAGAATCGTGAAGAATACTTTGATAAACTAAGAGAATTATTCGAACATGAATCTACTGAATTTACTAAAGAGGATTTCTCTGAAGCAGTCACATCTTACTCAAGTAAGGAGTTTATCAATGACTATCCTAAATGGGAGGATATTTTAATCCAACTTAAAGGCCTAATCAACTCAAATAACGAAAATTATGTTGATCATATAGGTTTAAAAGATGATGAGGCTTTAGAGTATCATAAAGGATTCCATCTTGTTATAGATAACAGTCAGACTCGCGTTGAGAACCAACATGTTCGACTAGTTTATCCTGAAAGGAGACTTAGCTTTGCTCCACTGTTCATTGTAGTCGGCGGGAATACTCTCTCTAGAGGTTTAACCTTAGAAGGACTTGTTAGCTCTTACTTTATCCGTCAAACAAAGCAAGCTGATACTTTATATCAAATGGGAAGATGGTTTGGTTACCGTCCTACATATGAATTATTCCCTCGAGTTTGGATGGATAGTGAGACTAAAAGACGATTTGAATTCATTACTCAATTAAATTCTGAACTTATTGAAGATATTCAAGATATGAGTGCTAAAACTTACTTACCATATGAAGCTGGAGTCAAAATTAAAAATTCACCTAATAATAATTTTTTAAGAATTACTTCAAGTAATAAAATGCAATCAGCAGAATTATCTGATATTGATTTTTCTGGTTTTAATCGTCAAACAATCCTATTTAAAAACGAGCTATCAGTTTTAGAAAATAATTTGACAGTGACAGAAAAATTCTTGAACTCTCTTACTGATGAATTTGACTTATCTAGAAATAAAATGATTTGGCGTGATGTTGAATATGATTTCGTTAAAAAGTACTTAGAATCAATGATTTTTAGTGATAAAGATACTGCCTTTTCAAATATTAAAGCTTTTCTAGATTGGTACGATGATACTCGCGAAGAGAATGGTTACGCTAATTGGAATATTATACTTTCTTCGAAAGGAAATATCCCGAAAGTATCGGATAATCAGTCAGGTTGGGATATTCATGGTTATAACCCACCGAACATCCAACGTTCGCGATTAGGTCAAGCACAAAATGATGGAAAAACAGTATCAATTGGTGCGTTACGGACACCTTCTGATTTAATCAGCGATATCGAACAATTAAATTCGGAAGATATGAAAAAGAGCCCTTCTGGTAGAGAAGCACAACAACTTAGAGCTAAACATGGACTGGGTAACGTGCCACAATTAGTGATCTATCGAATTGACAAAGGAAAGCAAACTGAAGAAGAATTTAGGAAAGCTCGAAGTACTTCAAGTAATAGATATCCTTTAAACTTCGAAAAAGATTTAATCGGAATCAATCTCATGATTCCAGGTGCACGAAAAAATAAAAATCTTGCAAGAAAACTTAAAATTGTTGTCCCGATTAATGAGGATGATGGCGATTCCCATAAGGAGGATGAAGAATGAAAATTGAAATAGCACGTATAGATGACAGAATGGCGCCTTCTGGAAAAGCTATATTACGGTCTTTGCAGAATGATTCGCTACCAATAGTCGATTTAGTTGTTCGTGAATCATTCCAAAATAGCCTGGATGCCACTTTACCTAAGAGTGATCAAACAAATATTGACGTAACCATTGGCAAAATCGCAACAAATAAAATTGCTCATCATTTTGACTCTATCGATACTCGACTTAAGCAATTATTTCCAAGAGAGTCAACTATTGTAGCTATTAGAGATAGTAATACGTCCGGTTTAACGGGAAAGTTTAACACGGATGATAAAGATGAACTTAATAACAGTAATATATATAAGTTAATTTACGGTCTAAATATGAATCAAGACAAAGTAGATGCTGGTGGATCATGGGGTCTAGGAAAAACTAGTTTCTTCAGAATGGGCAGTGGCATTGTCATATATTACTCACGTGTTAAACATAATAATAAATATGAGGAGCGTTTAGCTGCCTGTCTCATTGAAGATTCCGATAAATCAGATGCAATTATGCCTAATAACGACAGGGGTATTGCTTGGTGGGGAGAAAAAAACTCAACAGATATCTATGATAAAACATTACCAATTACGGATCCTCAGTTTATCTCAGAGTTCACTAAATCTTTAGGTATCAAGCAATATAGCGGGAATGAAACTGGGACAACTATAATCGTACCATTTATCAAAGATTCTAAGGTGACTATGGAGGACACATCAAAGAATGATTTCCCGTGGGAAACCGATATCGAAGAATCAGTTATTCAAGCTATTCAAAGATGGTATTTCCCGAGAATTTACAACCGTCATTACAACCGGTTTACAAATAATTCAATCCTTGCACCTTCCGTCAATGGTCGTATGATCAAACCTGAAAATTTTAGTAATACATTTGATTGGTTCCAATCACTATATTCTATTGCAACACAATTGGGGTCAACTGAAGAAAGTAAGACACATGGAAGAATTCAAGCAAAGACCATTCACCTTGCTACTACTGGAATGTCGAACAGAAAAATCCCCATTGGATACTTGGCTTATGTACAATTAAGTCTTGATGACTTAAAAGCATATAAAAACAGCGGGTTTATCTCCCCTATCAGCTATATTGGTAATGCGACCTTTAAAGACGGTAGCCCTTATGGAGCGAATATTCTTGCTTATATGAGAAAGCCAGGGATGGTAGTTGAATATGTTGTCAACGACAATGAATGGATGAAGGGTTTATCCCTTGAAGAAAATTCATATGTTTTTGCTGTCTTTGTACCTAATAGTGATGGTAATTTGCATAAGAAATACTTGAATTATTATTCTACCCTTGAAAGCTATCTTCGAGATACTGAGAATGCAGACCATGCAACTTGGATTGATAAAATCATTGATAGTGGGCGAGTGACTATTGTCAATCGAATAAAAAGATCAGTTGCTAAAGAATTATCAACAGATTTAAATAATACTGAAGCTAAGGCCTCTAAGCGTACATCAGCTTTAAGTAGACACTTCGGTAATATGTTCCTACCTATGTCTAACTTTGGTAAATCTGCTACAATTCAGCAAAAGCCTCAAAGAAAAAAGAAAAAAGACACATTGGCACCGAATTCGCTCATCAATGTCACTGATATTGGGTTTGTTTCTGAGAATTTACGTTCAGTATCATTTAACGCGACCTTGCAAGCAGATACAAAGAGCACGCTATTCTTTACTGTTCTCACGACAGATAAGGCATATAACCAAGAAAGTTGGAATAAAACTTTTGAAGGTTCGCTTCCTTTTCCGTTTATTATTAATAAAGTAAAATTAACAAAAATCGCTAATAAAAAAGTAAACCATGTTACAGATACATCGCATAAAAAATCAGCTAGTTTCGAAATACCAAATCCAAATAAAGAAAAATTAGTTATCGAAGGAACGATTGAAATCGAGATACATGATTTATCTATGGCTCCTAGCTTGTCGATGAATACCGAACATATCAAAAAAGAAGGTGATGACTAATGAGTTCAAAATTTCTTTTATACAAACTGCTTGATGAAAACTTAATGAAAGAAGCAGGCATTTACCTCTCGCTTCCAAAGCTGTCATATGCCGATGTCTTAAATGATGAAAAAACCATAGAGTTAGACGATTCATATTCCTACAAAATCAATGAATATGATAGTATTTGGTCACCTACCGAAAATGAACTACAACTTACACAATCAATTTCAATCAAACACCCGTCTAAATTATTTGGTCTAGAGGGTGTAACCGCTCAAGAAAACACCTTAGCGATTGCTGTAAAAATACATTCTCGAACATCAAACTTTACTGAGAATTTTATTCTTAAAAAATTCGGTATGAAAGATTCAAATATTGAGATTGATTTTGAAGAAGTTTTCGAACCAAATTCATTACGAGGTACAATCTTTTTTGAATATTATTTAATCGTTCATGAACTACATAACACTTCCCTTTTCCAAGCTGATGAAATCGGGATGCAGCTTAGCTCAGAACCACTTCTAGCATATTCTGTCTCTGTAGATGGAGATGGTTCAGAATTCCCTATCGAAGAGTTCCATGATCCCGAAAGTGGCTTATGGAGAATCTGGATGGATTGGGTTGATGTATATTCAGACTCATTTGACTCTTCAAATATCAGAATCTTAATTAATAGCGCGCATCCATTATATGATCGCCTTTATACTAATACGAATAAAATGAATCAGTATACATTAAATAATATTATTGTCTCATCTATTATACTTGTTATTCAAAAAGCAATTATTATTGATCAAAACATCATAGATGAAGATATGGATGCTGAACCAAATAGTATTGCTAAAGCAATATGGTACTGGGTGTCCACTTTTAATATTCAAATTGACTCATTGGAAGATATTTCTAATAGCGCTCATGCAAATCTAGACCCATTCTCTAAGGAGTGATAATTATGTTAAACTGGCCTGATTATAGTAATACTAAAGCCGAAAGTGACTTTGAGTTACTAGAAAGTGATCCAAGACGTCTGATTGATGTTAAGGTCCCTAATGAATTTAAAGAACTTCGAGCGATGTTTATCCAAGCCCGTGATGAAATTTATGAAAAATATAATATCGATGAAAAAGGTATTGATCGTTTTAAATATACTTTCGATTTAGAATTCGGTTTAGAGTTATACCGAATCCTAAATCAATCATTTACTTTTACTAACCGCGACGCATCAAATGATGATATTTGGAAGTTTTTGTCAATTAAAGTCATTCCAGATATCGTTCATGCGCGACATGGCCTGTCAGCTACTTATTACTATAAAATGAGCAGACGTGTTTGGTTGAAGCAAATATATTGGTACGTCAATTTAGGTTGGCAAGGTAGTTATGAAGAAACATTTAATATATTAAAAAACAATACTACTGATACAATTATGAACATTGTTGAACGCCCCGCCGAAGGTTATAACATTGAATTAGTGCGAGAAATATTAAAACAATACACTCGCTACAATGATACAAGTAGAAAGATACTCAGAAAAGTTTTAGTATTAAATACAGCCTTAATTAAATCAAACTCACCTGAATTTTTTGACGGTGGTATCACTAAGTATGTACAACACCTTTTTGAACGGGTGGTGTGATATATCGAGAGATCAAATAACTCATTATATTCGAAAATAATCGTTCCCTATGCAAATAGATGTTCAGACTTATTTATTATATCTGGTTATGCCTCTTCATCAATGACAGAAAGATTATTACATGACTATCCTAGCTTAAATATTACTCTTTACATTGGTATGACTACACATGAAGGCCTCTCTAAGAAAAATCATGAGGGATTTTTGAATTTGACCAACCAATACGGTGAACGAATCAAAATAATGTATCAAATTACGCAACCTCCAACTCATATAAAACTATATAGTTGGATTAAAGATGGAAGTTACTATATACATTTTGTTGGGTCAGCTAACTTCTCTGAAAATGGATTATTTAAACTAAATGAATTAATGGTAGAAAGCCAACAAAATTTTGAGTCCCTGTATCTTGAACAAAATAAGAAATCAGTTCCTTGCACTCATCCAGATATTCAAAAATTAATTACACTATATGATGATAGCATTGATACTGACCCAATTATTGAACTCGAAGAAGATAAAGATCTTGTTACTGAAAATGATGATTCAACCTACTCCCGAAATGAACGAACAGCGTCTAATGCAAGACAGCAAACAACTGAACAATCTTTCTCAAATTTTTTTAATCCTCTGTTGTCAAATCAAATGCAACACTATTGTTATTCAAAAGACATACCCCATTAGACTTTTAGGTATAGGGTTTCCCCCATGGGGGAAATGTCGCTTTTCGATTCTTTTATAACTCAAGTCTTTA
>NZ_JBGQQZ010000083.1:0-8784 GCF_045528575.1 Ruoffia sp. FAM 24228 | reverse complement strand
TTTTTGGTTCACTAAAAATTTCAACGTATGACGGATTGTCTACAAATATTTAGTCTTTATACCTTTGAGTCTACGATTATTATGACAGAAATAAACTTAGTTCACGAATGAAATGAGTGTGGCTCAGTTTGTCCACGTTCATAGGACCAGTATAGAACGAGCGGTTTGTCCTGAGTTGCTCCAACTCAAGCCAAATGGAGATACGGTTTGTCCTGAGTTACCCCAACTCAAGCCAAATGGATGAGCGGTTTGTCCTAAGTTGCTCCAACTCAAGCCAAATGGATGAGCGGTTTGTCCTAAGTTACCCCAACTCAAGCCAAATGGTCGAGCGGTTTGTCCTGAGTTACCCCAACTCAAGCCAAATGGCGATACGGTTTATCCTAAGTTGCTCCACCTCAAGCCAAATGAATCATTGGTTTGTCTCCAGTTCCATTCGCAAAAAATCCGCCTACAAAGACAGAACAAACGTTTGGTTTAAGCCTTGTGTTATGCTATAATCGGGGCGTATAGTTTTTAAAAGGGAGTGTATTTAATGGCGGTGAAAGTTAGACGTAAAGACGCAGATAATATTATTAAAGCTTTGGAGGCAGGTGTCGTTCCAACAAGAGGGATTGAACATCTATTAGTGGGCCGACGCAACGAAGTGGAAGAAGTTATTCGTATCTTAGAATCTGTTTCAGAAGGAAATAGTGATTTGCGAATTTGGGTTGGAGATTTTGGTAGCGGGAAAAGTTTCATGCTACAAACCATTCAAAATTTAGCTCAACAAAAAAACTTTGTGAGTTCAACGGTTGATTTAACACCGAACCGTCGATTATATGCGAGTGATGGTAGTGCCGTTGCCTTATATAAAGAAATTATGAATAATTTAGTTACTAAAACAGCGCAATCCGGTAATGTTTTAAACACAATTATCGAAGAGTGGCTGATGACTGTTTTTCAAAAGGTTGGGGCAGGGAAAGGCATCAGTCAAGCTGATATGATGGATCCGAAGTATGCGACTGATGTTGAAAATACCATTCTAGATATTACTACCTCTTTCAAATCTGTCGGCTTATCTTATGAATTAGGCCAAGCTTTAATCAAATACTATCACGGCTTAATTAACAATCAACGCCAGCTAACGGTTCAAGCAATACGCTGGTTACGAGGAGATATTCGCACAGTCACCGAAAGTAAAAAAGAGCTTGGGATTAACCAAATTATTAAAGATGATAATTGGTATGACGCTCTGAAAACAATGGCTGAGTTATTCTTAGATATTGGTTACAGTGGCTTTGTGGTGAATTTTGATGAAGCGGTTAATTTATATAAATTAGCGAATGGAATTTCTAGAGAACGCAATTACGAGCGTGTGTTAAATATATATAATGAGTGTAAATCAGATGTGGCACGGGGATTATTTGTAAACTTCGGAGCGACTCGTAAGACAGTTTACGACCAACGCCGTGGAATGGCGAGTTACGGAGCTCTTCAAGGAAGACTCGGATTAGAAGAAAGTTTAGATTCTGAATATATCAATACAGACCGAACAGCTTTGGCTTTGAAACCTCTAACGAATGAGGAAATTTATACGTTATTAGCAAACTTACTCAATGTGTATCAAGTGAATTACGGTATAGAAATAGATTTTCCTGAAGCAGAAATTATTCGCTATATGGAAGCCCAATTAAACCGACCAGGTGCTGCAGAATTTTTAACACCGCGGGCTGTCATTAAAGATTTTATGGAAATACTCGCGATCATGCGTCAAAACCCAGGAGTGAAAGCTTCAGAGGCGCTTGAGAGTAAATTTGGTGAGTTAAGCGCACCAGTAGAAAAAGATGAAGACGATCATGACGATATCATCGAGGTAATTTAATATGGATGCTTTCTCACGTTTGAACCGCTCACTAAGAGAGTATATTTATCAAAGTGGCTGGCAAGAATTGCGACCTATTCAGAAAAAGGCGATTACCTTTGCCCAAGAAAGTCCAAATAACTTTGTGATTGCTGCACCGACGGCTTCAGGAAAGACTGAAGCGGCCTTCTTACCTGCGATGAATAGTATTGAAGATTGGGATACGGGCGTTCGAATAGTGTATATCTCACCTCTTATAGCCCTAATTAACGACCAATTCAAACGCTTGATGTCTTTGTGTAGTGAGATGGGTATTACCGTTACGAGTTGGCATGGTGAAGCCAATTCGTCCAAGAAGAAGAAATTACTGAAGAAACCGAATGGTATCGTGTTAATTACGCCGGAGTCAATTGAAGCAATGCTCGTTGGACGACCGCATGAGGCTCGGACATTATTCTCTGAAACAGATTGGATTATTATTGATGAAATCCATAGCTTTTTAGGTGAGAACCGAGGCATACAATTGCAATCTTTATTAAATCGTTTAGCAACTTATACGCAAAGAGAACCACGTTGTATAGGTCTTTCTGCCACACTTAATCAAGATGACTACATTAATTTGAAGAGCTTTTTTCAAAATCAACGCGATACGAGTATCATTGTTGATAGAGGTGCGAATGAAAAGGAGCACCAAGTGTTTTATTTTCCTAAAGCAAAAGGGGATATGCATTCTTTCAAACAAGAGATGGATGTGATTTATCAAGCTTCTTTGAAGGAGTCGATGTTAGTTTTCCCAAATAGTCGTAATAAAGTTGAGAAGATCGGGTCTAATTTAAATCAAAGAGCAGAGACGGATATGCGGAATTTCAATTCGTATTTTGTTCATCATGCCTCTTTACCTAAACAAACGCGATTATTCGCTGAAGAATTCGCAAAAGAAAGTCGCGGACGTAAATTTACAATCACTTGTACATCTACTTTAGAATTGGGAATTGATATTGGTTCCGTTGATAGTGTGGTTCAATACGGGGCGCCACCCAATGTGTCGACCCTTTCTCAAAGAATTGGGCGAAGTGGACGGCGAACGGGTGTGAATAAACTGCGCTTTATAGCCAATGAACCTTGGAGTTTACTTCAAGGCTTAGCGACAATTGAATTGTTAGAGGAAGGGCAACTGGATAACACACCTGCCGTGAATAAACCTTATGACGTCTTAGCACATCAAATTATTTCTCTAGTCATTGAACATAATGGGCTAACGCGACCTAATTTATTAACCGAATTAAGACGTGGGAAAGTTTGGGAAAAGATTACGGAAGAGGAAATCAATGAATTAATTGACAGTATGCTGTCCAAAGAATACTTAGAGTTACTCGATAACTTTGAATTGATTTCTGGGTATGAAGCGCAGCCTCTACTTCGAATGGCTGAGTTTTATACGCAATTCTTTACAGAACCGGAACTAAGAGTCTATCACCAGTTGCAACATATTGGAACGATTGCCTTAGAACCAGGCTTAAGACCTGGGGACAATATTTTATTAAGTGGGAAAGTCTGGCGAATTTTGGGCATTGAATTTGAACAGAAACAAGTTCATGTCATGCCTGCGAAAGTCGGGGAAGCTTACTTTGAATCACGGGATCGGCAAGATGTGTCCAATATCGTGAGACAAAGAATGCGAGAGATACTTTACCGGGACGACCAATCTCGTTACAGCGGTGAAATCCGTTCGACGTTAAACCATCTTGCAGATAAGATCGTCTACCGAGATGGTTTTTATTATCAATTAACGGATCAAGGGGACCCGTGGTTAGTCACTTTTCTAGGTTCGAAAGCAAACCGGACACTGGCTTACATGATTGAATTGTTTACCGGCCAGCGCGTTCGAATAAACGACCTACATGCGACCACGTTAATGGGGAAAGATTTGGACCGGACAATGCAGGAAATTCGCGATACACTTGTGACTTATCAGCAATTTTATGATTTCTTTGACCGTGAAGATTCCTTACTCTTAGGTGAAACAAATCATTTAAAATACCAACAGCTTGTCCCACGTTCTTTAATGATCGATTATGTGATTGAAAATCAACTGGACTTGATGACTGTTTTTGCTTATCTTAGTGAGATAGAATAATTTTGAAAGGAGGGTGTTCGATGAAATTCATTCGTTATGACGCCATTAAAAATTGGAAAAGTAATAATCTTGAAGATATATTTGATGTAACCGATGAGATTCCGGAGAAAATCCAATTTGCGAAACCAATTGATAAAGGGATTGATTGGCTAGAATTTGTTGAAGTCGACCGTTATTATGATGAGTTAGTCTATTCGAGTGAGTTTCAAGACCTTGTGACTTCTTTATATTTGGAAGTCATGAAAGCTTTAGAACACCACTTTGAAAAGAGACGAAAAAACTTAAGGAAATTTATGCGACGATCAACGACTTATGCCTTTGATAACAATTACCTGTTCCAAGCCTTGTTTAAGTATTTACGCACACATATTATTTATCATTACCTACCTAGTTATAACACCTATTCAAGTTACGATACTTATTTACTTGAACAAGCCTTTGAACCATCGGATTTAAATGTCATCGGTGCTGTCATGGAGCAATTTTTAAGAGACTTACCACCTGCAAGTCCTGAATTTCGTCAGTTATTTGGACTGACTGAATACGGGACAGAAGAAGTGTGGTGGGACATGGACGGGAAGTACCGTGAGGAAAACGACATGACCCAAGTTCAATTAAATATTATGCAATCAACCACACCAAGGACAACAAAACCTTGGCTAGGTGAGCATAAAGATGAGATTGTTTCCCTCTATTTAAACTATTGGGAAATTATTACTTCTGACAAATGGGAAGAGGGACCTACGCGCAGTGATAAACGCAATCGGTTTATTTACCGTATTGTGAAGCGTCCTTTAAACCCATCTGCTGAGAATAAATATCATCGCTTCATGTCATCCTTATTAAAAATAGCGGAAAATACGATTCGGAAAAAACACAAAATGCGTCAGATTAAAGTTGAGGCCGATGAGGACAATCTTAGCCGTCGCTTCCGTAAGGCGGTATTTGAAGCAATTATGGTTCACAATGCTTCACTGATCGAAGTCGCAACGAAGAAACAGCCGAAAGTTATCCGATTAAATCCAACAAAAATATCCGATTCACAAAAAGACTTATCTTCAGTTGTGAATATGATTAGTGATTTTGTTGGAGAAGATGACTTCGAAGAAGAGCAAGTTGAAGTCGAAGTGAGTGAAGTGACTGAAGTGACTGAAGCTAAGGACCAACCCGTAGATGAAAATCAAACTTACAAAGAATTTGTGAGACGACTTGTAAAGGAAACATCACTCAGCGTGACTGAAGTGACAGAAACATGTCGAGAAAATGGGACGTTACTCAATGCCTTTATTCATGCCGTGAATCAATTTCTATATGATGCTTTTGAAGATCAGGTAGTTTTAGTTGAAGGTGATGAGATTGTTGTCGATGAATTTTATATTGATGAATTAAATGAACTTGTTGAGAATGATTTTTCTGAGTTAGACTAATAAAACCCACTCGGCTGAGTGGGTTTTGTTTTCGTAATTATTCTCTTTCAATTCCTAGAAGACCAATCGCACCAGGTCCACCATGACTTGAGATAACTGCTCCAGTGTCAAACCATTGATCTGTATTCGCATTGTGTTGGCTTAACAGACTGTACACTAAATCCTTATTTTCATCACTCACACCCGGTGAGCCACAGACCATCACTGTATCTGGATCAATGTTATAAGTGTTAAAGAAATCAGCGATCATTTTTTTAATGCAACGGTCAAAGTTACCGCGGTATTTTTTTCCTGACACTAAGTAACCATCTTCGATGACAATGGTTGGGTGAATATTAAGAAGTGCAGCACCATGAAAAGCTAAGTTTGATACGCGTCCACCGGCTTTTAGATATAACAATGTATTTGGTAAAAATATAAAACGCGTACGTTCGCGAATATTTTCAACAAAGGCAATAACATCTTCAGGACTTGCGTCTGGATGATTTTCAATATATTCAGCAGTTGCTTTGATAATGGCAGTTTGGCCAATCGCCACATTTTTGCTGTCAACGAGATGAATATTTTCAAAGTCTTCCGCAGCAATTTTAGCTGCGTTAAATGAGACGGTTGTTACTGCAGAATATGCAATATGAATAATATGTGCATTAGGATATTCCTCAAAAATTTGACGGAAGCATTTTGCATTGTCGTCAGGAGTACTTCCAGCAGTCTTAGGCAGTGTGCCAGTCTTTTCATAGAAATCAAAGACTTCTTCAACTGGGAAAGTACCATCCGGGCGTGTCTCATCTCCCATTGTGACGTGCATAGGAATGATGCGTACACCGTAACGTTCGACTAGCTCTTTGGGTAGATCAGATCCGCTTTCAGCGGTAATAATAAATTTTGTCATAATAGCCTCCATAGGTTATTGAGTTGATAAGCGAACTTTAGTTCATAATACCACAATGTAACGGCTAAAGGAATTCTATAAATGACGAGTATTATAGTATTTCAATGATTTGTTTTATACGGTGGTCAATCAATTTGTAGTAAATTCTCGTTCCTTCTCGGCGTGTTGATACAGCATTTACTTGTTTTAATTTCATTAATTGTTGTGAGACAGTCGATTGCGGTAAGTCTAAGACCTTTTGAATCGAGCCAACACTCATTTCTTCACAGTCAGATAACACCTTCACGAGTGAAAGCCTGATTGGATGACTGATTGATTTAAGTAAATTCGCGCATGCGTCATAATCCATACTCATACTATATCCTCCTTAGTTAAAATTCGTTAATTATAATAAAATTGTAATAAGTTAAATTTTAAGTAAATTAACAGATGGTAAATATAACAAAATTAATATCGTTGGCAATTTCTTCCATGGCTCTGTTTTTAATTTCTTCATTCACTAAGCCGCCAGTATCGTCTAATTTAACTTAAAGTTTACCTGAATATGTGATTGTTACTTTAGTATTTTTCACGAAAAAACATCCAAGTTACAATTTTTTAATATAATTATATAATACTCTAGTGACTCAGATATTGCTATAAAATTATTATATTTAGTGGATATTTTTTTGTAAGAATGTATTTTGAATGGGCGCTGAACATATGCGCTTATTTGAATTATATTAAAACTAGAATATTTTTTTAACATTATTATTAGGTTTTTAAAGGCTGCTTTTTAAGTGGCTTATTTTATTTAACTTTTTTAAAAAAATAAAAATGGAATTCAGTGTTTTTTACGTATCTATATATGGAGGTGAAAATTTTAAATGAGTAAAAAGTTGGAACAGTTATTAATTTGTGGAACTCGTGAAGCACTTTTAAGTAAAGAGATGGAGAAAGAGTTTTATAATTTAGAGCAGGGCTTTCGAGGTGAGAATGAGCAATTGGAGTGGTTCAAAAAGTACGGCAGTGAGCATTGGCATTATGTTTCGAATTATTGGTTTAATCACGGCAAGCTCATGGAAGCGGATATGTTAGTGATTTCTGAACAGGAGTGGCTTGTTATAGAAGTGAAAAATTATCATGGTCTTTTTGAGTATAAGGATAGAGAATGTTATATTAACGGGCGTCTGATGAGTGACGATCAAGTTGCTAAAATGAATCATCGGTTGAATCGGATTCGCCACATTGCTGCCGAAGTGAGCACAGAGATAAAAGTAGTTGGCGCGATGGTGTTTATTAATGAGCATAGTGATGTGCGCTTGAAAAATGGTAATGAATTCGATGTTGTTATGCGTAATCAATTGCAGCGATTTATACGAAAGTTTCGCGAAAGGAATGATTACCCCCTATCGAACCAAAAGTTCGATCGTGTGTCTCGAGTTTTGAAAAAACATCAAGCAACGTCGCCTTTTGTACCGAAATCATTGCCACTCGAATCTTTTGCTGAATTGCGAAAAGGTATTACTTGTAAAGCGTGCGGAAGTTTTGAGACGCAATCTAAGTATAAAAGCATACAGTGTCGTAGCTGCTTAACAACCGAACATAAGCACGAAGCAGCACTGCGAACCGCTTATCAATTACGCTACATGTATTACGACCACCCGGAAATGCTGACACGACGTAATATCTATGAGTTTTGTGGTAAGTTAATCAGCGAACGAACAATTTCTAGAGCCCTAACAAGTCGATATAAGATAATTGGTGCGACGAGCAGCTTGTATTATGATATTCAAATATGAGATAGTGGGTCGTCTTGAGCCAAATGGAATTGCCGTTTATCCTGAGTTAGCTCAACTCAAGCCAAATGGAGTTGCGGTTTGTCCTAAGTTCGGTCAACTCAAACCAAATGGAGTTGCGGTTTGTCCTGAGTTAGCTCAACTCAAGCCAAATGGAATTGCGGTTTGTCCTAAGTTAGCTCAACTCAAGCCAAATGGATTACGGTTTGTCTCTAGTTCAGTCAACTCAAGCCAAATGGAGTTGCGGTTTGTCCTGAGTTAGCTCAACTCAAGCCAAATGGATTACGGTTTGTCCTAAGTTCGGTCAACTCAAGCCAAATGGAGTTGCGGTTTGTCTCTAGTTCGGCCAACTCAAGCCAAATGAATTACGGTTTGTCCTCAGTTGGGTCAACTCAAGCCAAATGAGATTGCGGTTTGTCCTAAGTTCGGTCAACTCAAGCCAAATGAGAATGCGGTTTGTCCTGAGTTAGCTCAACTCAAGCCAAATGGATTACGGTTTGTCTCTAGTTCAGTCAACTCAAGCCAAATGGAGTTGCGGTTTGTCCTGAGTTAGCTCAACTCAAGCCAAATGGATTACGGTTTGGATAAAGCCCATATAATTGTGTAAAAGTAAAAAACCATAATAATCTCTTTGGTACAATGTAGTTGACAGACAAACATTGAAAGGAAGATTATTATGGCTCAATTAAATATTACCTTAAATTTAGAAG
>NZ_JBGQQZ010000082.1:0-8947 GCF_045528575.1 Ruoffia sp. FAM 24228 | reverse complement strand
AAAGACTCCACCAATGGGGCTTAGTTCCACTAAGCGAATTGGTAGAGTCTGCTTACGCAAGGTATTGAACCGCCGTGTACGGAACCGTACGCACGGTGGTGTGAGAGGTCGACTAGTCAAATAATGGATAGTCTCCTACTCGATTCAATGATTATGCTAAAGCATCAACGATTGCTTTGTTAAATGCATCAATATCTTCTGGTGTACGACTTGAGATAATTCCTGAAGGGTCGATAACGACTGCTTCATCATAGAAGTTAGCACCAGCATTTTTTACATCAATTGCAACTTGTTTCACACTTGTTATGTCTTTACCACGTAGTATATCTGCATTGACTAATAATTGTGGTCCGTGACAGATGGTAAAAATTGGTTTCCGTGCAAAAGCAAATTCTCTAACAAAATTAACGATACGATCGTTTTTTCTTAATTTGTCTGGAGAAAATCCACCCGGAATTAGTAAAGCATCATAATCAGCTGACTTCACATCATCAATACCTTTGTCGATTGTAACTTCTGCTTCACCTTTTTTCCCTTTGGCAGTATGTCCTGCTTCAGGTCCAATTGTTATAACCTCGTGACCTGCTTCTATTAATACATCACGTGGTGAAGTGAATTCAATATCCTCGAATAAGTCTGTTATTACTGTAGCCACTTTTGCCATTAATAAACTCCTCCTTTGAGTATTCTACCCACAGTTTAACAATCTGTTGTATGAATGCAATTGATTTGCTTGAAAGATTAAATATATTGAGTGTTTAATAAGAAAGAATATCTAGTATCTGATATAATTAAAATAAAAAAGAGGAGGTGTGTTTAAAATGAAAATAGCTTTAATCGCACATGATAAGAAAAAAGATAATATGGTTAATATTGCGGCAGCCTATCGCCATATTTTTGCTAAACATGAATTATTTGCTACAGGGACAACAGGTCAAAGAATTATCGAAGCTACAGGATTAAAAGTTCATCGTTTTAAATCAGGGCCATTAGGCGGAGACCAACAAATTGGTGCAGCAATCTCAGATGATCGTATGGACTTAGTTTTATTCTTAAGAGATCCTTTAACTGCCCAACCTCATGAACCAGATGTGTCTGCCTTATTACGTCTTTGTGATGTTTACGATATTCCATTAGCAACAAATATGGGTACAGCTGAGATATTAATTCGTGGGTTAGAAAGTGGATTGGTTGACTGGAGACATGTCCGTCAAACTCAAGAACACAAAAAAATTGATATTTAATTCTTGTCATAAGGAGGTATGTGAATGAGTAATTTAAAACAAATGATATTGGATCATGGAAAAGTTTATTCTGGGAATGTCTTAAAAGTTGATTCATTCTTAAATCATCAAATAGATCCACATGTAATAAAAAGTATCGAAAACGATTTTTATCAATACTTTAAAGATAAAGGTATTACAAAAGTTTTGACCATTGAATCATCTGGAATTGCACCAGCTTTAATGGTTGCTTATCGTTTAGATGTTCCAATGTTATTCGCCAAGAAAGCTTTGCCGAGCACAATTAAATCAGAAGATAAATATGAAACTCTGGTTCATTCATATACAAAGAACACATCAAGTAACGTGTTTATATCAAAAGAATATCTTGATAAAGATGATAATGTATTGATTATAGACGATTTTCTAGCTAATGGTGAGGCTGCAAAGGGCTTAGCAGATTTGATTGATCAAAGTGGGGCTGAAACGGTTGGCATAGGTATATGTATTGAGAAATGTTTCCAACCCGGTAGAGAAAGATTAGAAGAAGCTGGACACGATGTTTATTCGATTTGTCGTATTAAATCATTAAGTGACGGAAAGATTGAATTTTATGAATAAAAATAAAGGACAAAAAACATTTGACCTTTGCTGACCAATGGTATATAATAAATATAGCCTCAAGAGGGGCTTATATTTATATAGAAAAAACATTGACCAATTTTGACCAAAAGAAAGGTTGTGTAAATATGATTGATAAATTAACAACCACTATGCAACAAGCAATTGGTGAGGCACAGCAAGTAGCCATAACACGGCAACATCAACAAATAGAGATTGCGCATTTATGGTTAATTATGCTACAAGCAGACCATTTTGCTTATAAATTATATAGTGAACAAAATATTCCTATGGATCAATTTGTTCGTCTTGTTGAAGATGAAATTGATAAAATTTCCCAAGTGAGTGGGAGTAACATACAATATGGACAAGGAATTAGTCAGAACTTAAACCGTTTACTACAAGATGCAACAACCATTGCAGCGGAATATAATGACGAATATCTATCAACAGAAATCATTCTGTTGGCTTTATATAAACAAAAACATAATCCAATTGTTAAATTTTTAATAGATAATGGCTTAACTGAACAAAAATTTAAAGAAAGAATTGAAGAATTGAGAGGAGGAAATCGAGTGACATCTCAAAATCAAGAAGAAACATATGAATCTCTAGAGAAATATGCAATCAACTTAAACGAAGCCGTTAAATCAAATAAAATGGATCCAATCATTGGTCGTGATGAAGAAATTCGTGATGTAATTCGAATTTTATCACGTAAATCTAAAAATAATCCAATCTTAATTGGGGACCCAGGTGTAGGTAAAACAGCGATTGTTGAAGGACTAGCACAAAGAATAGTTCGCAATGATGTACCTGAAAACTTAAAAGGAAAAACACTTTATTCTTTAGATATGGGTGCATTGATCGCCGGAGCAAAATATCGTGGAGAGTTTGAAGAACGCTTAAAAGCGGTATTAAAAGAAGTGAAAGATGCAGAAGGGCAAATACTTCTATTCATTGATGAAATACATACAATTGTAGGTGCAGGTAAAACTGAAGGTTCAATGGATGCAGGGAATCTCTTAAAACCGATGTTAGCTCGTGGTGAATTACACTGTATCGGTGCAACGACACTTGATGAATATCGACAAAACTTTGAAAAAGATAAAGCGTTAGAAAGACGCTTCCAAAGAGTGATGGTTAATGAACCAAATGTTGAAGACACTATCTCTATATTACGTGGTCTAAAAGAACGTTATGAGATTCACCATGGTGTGAATATCCATGATAATGCTCTAGTGGCAGCAGCAACACTTTCAAACCGTTATATTACTGATCGTTTCTTACCAGACAAAGCGCTCGACTTAGTGGATGAAGCTTGTGCAACAATTCGTATGGAATTGAATTCAGTTCCACTAGAAATTGACCAAGTCAATCGTCGTTTAATGACTTTAGAAATTGAAGAAGAAGCATTGAAAAAAGAAGACGACGAGGCAAGTAAACGACGTTTAGAGATTCTTCGCGAAGAATTAGCGAACTTACGAGAAGAAGCGAATGATTTGAAAGCACGTTGGGATATTGAAAAAGAAGAAACTAATAAGTTACGTGATAAACGTGAACAATTAGATCAAGCCCGTCATGACTTAGAAGATGCAGAATCTGAATATAATTTAGAAAAAGCGGCTGAATTAAGACATGGAATTATTCCTGAATTGGAGAAAGAATTAGCAGAAATCGAGAATGAACATGTTGAAACAGAAGTACAAAGTCGTTTAACACAAGAATCAGTAACTGATGCAGAAATTGCTAAAGTTGTTGGCCGTTTAACTGGTATTCCAGTGAACAAAATTGTCGAAGGTGAACGAGAAAAATTATTGCATCTTGATGACGTTTTACATAGAAGAGTCATTGGACAAGATGAAGCCGTTCGACTTGTACATGAAGCAGTACTTAGATCACGTGCTGGGATTCAAAATCCGAACCGCCCAATTGGTTCGTTCCTATTCTTAGGACCAACGGGTGTTGGTAAAACAGAATTAGCTAAAGCACTTGCTGTGGCATTATTCGATTCTGAAGACCATATGGTCCGACTTGACATGAGTGAGTATATGGAGAAACATACGGTGTCAAGATTAGTGGGTGCCCCTCCAGGATACATTGGACATGATGAAGGTGGACAACTGACTGAGGCCGTTCGTAGAAATCCGTACACCATCATTCTATTGGACGAGGTGGAAAAAGCCCATCCAGATGTTTTCAATATATTACTCCAAGTATTGGATGATGGTCGATTGACCGATTCGAAAGGACGCGTTGTAGACTTCAAAAATACTGTCGTCATAATGACAAGTAATATCGGGTCACACTTACTACTTGAAGGAGTAGGAGATAATGGCGAAATATCTCCAGAAACTGAAAAACAAGTAAATCAATTACTTCGTCAACAATTCAAGCCAGAATTCTTGAATCGTATTGATGATACTGTACTTTTCTCTCCTTTAACTTTAGACAATATGAGTGGAATTGTACTCAAAATGATTGGAAACCTTTCAAATAGATTGGCAGACCAACAAATAAAATTAGAAGTGACTGAATCAGCAACTCAATGGCTTGCTGAACAAGGTTACGATCCGATTTACGGAGCGAGACCTTTACAACGCTTCATAATGAAAGAATTAGAAACACCACTAGCTAAAGAAATTGTAGCAGGAAATGTCTTACCAAATTCGGTGATTACTGTTGATGAAAGTGAAGGACAACTTACCTTTAACAGTACCGAAGCTATGGTATAAAAGAAAAACGATTAAACCAGCGCATTGAAAAATGCGTTGGTTTTTTTTAGTTACATTTAACAAACACTGTATAACATACAATTAGTAATATGACTATATTGGAAAAAA
The DNA here is from genome assembly GCF_045528575.1 of Ruoffia sp. FAM 24228. NCBI lineage: Bacteria > Bacillati > Bacillota > Bacilli > Lactobacillales > Aerococcaceae > Ruoffia > Ruoffia sp. FAM 24228. The sequence continues at coordinate 4,260 of NZ_JBGQQZ010000082.1, read as the reverse complement.
TAAATATGTTATATTAAAAGAATATAACGGAGGTGAAATATGAACAAAGTAAAAAAATATCGTTTTGATATTATTAAATATTTGTTTATAGCAGGATTAATTGTATTGGCCATTGTTAATTTCGACAGACTAAAAAACATTTTTAGTTATTTATTGACAATTTCAATGCCAATTATTTTAGGTTTTATTATTGCATATGTACTGAATATCCCGATGGTGATGTTAGAGAAACTATATTTTCCCAATAGTGATAGTATTGTTATTAAAAAGACACGCAGACCAGTGAGTATTTTAGTATCTATTATAATAATTACTGTCGTTTTAATTTTTATTTTGAATTTAGTGATTCCTCAATTGATATCAGTCTTTGGCCGAATTATTGAAATAATTCCACTCTTAGCAAATGGAATTCAAAACTGGGTGATAGAAAATGAAGAGATATTTCCCCCATTAGCTGAGTTTGTCGAAACTTTTCAAATTGATTGGCAAAATATTGTCACAAATATGATTTCTATTGCGAATCGTTTTACGACTAATATTATTGAGACAACACTTTCAACAGTGGGCTCTGTCTTTAGTATCGTTGTAAATTTATTTCTTTCATTGATGATTTCTCTTTATGTATTAATGTCTAAAGAGACTTTAGGGAGACAGTTTAAAATCTTATCAGAAACATATCTACCTGAAAGAGGACATAAAGGACTAATGTATGTGTTAGAAGTAACTGATTTTTCTTTCCGACATTTTATCACAGGAGAGGTATTGGAAGCTTTAATACTTGGCTCACTTGTGACGGTTGGTATGTGGATTTTCCAATTTCCATATGCTTCAATGATCGGAGCATTGACGGGAGTAACAGCACTAATACCTGTATTAGGGGCTTATATTTCTGGAGCCATTGGATTTATCATGATTTTCGTTGATTCCCCAATTCAAGCTTTAACTTTCATAGTCTTTATTATTGTTATACAACAATTAGAGGGAAATCTCATATACCCTCGGGTAGTAGGTGGTTCGATTGGACTCCCAGGCTTGTGGGTATTAATATCAATAACAATCGGTGGTGGCCTATTAGGGATTTGGGGAATGCTTTTGGCTGTTCCATTAGTTTCGACTTTGTTTAAGTTATTAAAAAATGACATAGAATACAGAAGGAATAATAGATATCAAGCGCAAGAGTATGTTGATGCCGTTGAAGAAGTAAACGAATCGGGTGAACAAGAAGTTAATGATTAGTAGTTTAGTAACTGGTCAATATTTTACCGATATTTCATAGATATTTCTTCGGAAAAGCTTATATTAGTGGTATAATGATCATGAGAGGAGGGTAAATATGATTGCAAGTTTATTAATAGGTATGTTGTTACTTAGCTTATGTCTATTTTACAGTCCCAAATGGCTGTACTTAGGATTAGCAGTAATAGCATATGGTTTTTATTTTGGAATGCCAGGTCAAAACTTACTCGTGTTCATAATTTTCTTACTAGGTATATTTATGTTAATTGTGGAGTTTTATGTTCCTGATTTCGGTATTATTGGTATGTTTGGTTTATTAGCCATAAGTATTTCTCTTTATATGCACTTAAACGACATCGGTGATGTAGTATTAACATTGTTAGCAATGATACTTGTGAGTGCGATTGGAATTTTTGTCCCAATAAAATTAGGTAAAGATCTAGCTATCAGTAATGGTTTTGTTCTTGGGACTTCTTCTGAAAAAGATAAAGGATACTCGAGTCATAAAGATTTTACATATTTATTAGGTGAAAAGGGTGTCACAGTCACAGCGCTTAGACCTGTCGGACGTGGTGAGTTCGATGGGGAGTATTATGAGGTTGTCAGTTCTGAGGACATGATTCAAAGTGGGACACCAATATATGTTTCAAAAGTTGAAGGCGCAAAAATTTACGTAAGAAAGGAAATATAATATGAATAATTTTCAAAATAATGATTTTGAGGTGTCGTCTCTAATTTCGATAGGTATTATTATTGTTATTTTAATAATACTAATTTCTTTATTCTTTAGATTCGTACCCGTAGGCTTATGGGTTACAGCTTATTTCTCAGGTGCTAAAGTTTCAATCGGTAACTTAGTAGGTATGAGATTACGTCGGGTTCAACCGTCAGAGATTGTACGACCACTAATTAAAGCAACAAAAGCTGGACTTACATTAGATACGAACCAATTAGAGGCGCATCACTTGGCTGGTGGGAATGTCAACTTAGTTGTTGATGCACTGATCGCTGCTCAAAGAGCGAACATTGATTTGGTATTTGAACAAGCTGCAGCGATTGACTTAGCTGGACGTAATGTATTTGAAGCTGTTCAAGTTTCAGTAAATCCGAAAGTAATTGAAACGCCACTTATTTCTGCCGTTGCAATGAATGGTATTGAAGTAAGAGCGAAAGCTAAAGTAACAGTCCGAGCTAATATCGAACGACTCGTGGGTGGTGCTGGTGAAGAAACAATTATTGCCCGTATCGGTGAAGGGATTGTAACGACTGTTGGTAGTTCAGAAAGTCATTCAAAAGTCCTTGAGAATCCAGATTCCATCTCACAAACAATTCTACGTAAAGGGTTAGACTCAGGTACTGCCTTTGAAATTCTATCCATTGATATTGCCGACGTGGATGTTGGACGTAACATTGGTGCGAAACTTCAAGCGGATCAAGCGATTGCTGATAAAAACGTTGCACAAGCTAAAGCCGAGGAGCGTAGAGCGTTTGCAGTTGCAGAAGAGCAAGAAATGGTTGCTGAAGTTCAACGTATGCGTGCGCGTGTGGTTGAAGCTGAAGCTGAAGTACCATTGGCAATGGCAGAAGCTTTCAAAAAAGGAAATCTTGGTGTCATGGATTACTACAACATGAAAAATATAGAATCAGATACATCAATGCGTGATTCGATTGCTAAAGGAACGAATTCATCCGAAGAAGGTAGAGAATAATGAATTTTCTAGTTGGTGTATGGCTAATATATTTATTAGGTTCGTTCTTATTTTCAGTGTTTGCACCAAGAATTAGAAATCAGCATAAGAATTATCAAGATTCAGGGATTGATAATCATGAATCGGTAGAGAAACCCATTACCAAGTCAACAAATAAAGAACAGTTACAACGTAAGTCTGATATTCGAGCTCGAAATGAAAGAGTTCAAGCTATGCGAAAAAGACATAATAATCAGAGTGACAATTCGAAGTTAGTGAAAAACATGTCTTTAAACCAATTAAATAATAGTTTAAAAAAAGCTAATAATGCGCTGAGAAATACTGAAATATCTTCTGAGCAAAGTTTTGAATCACAGGATGATTATCAAGTTGATTTTACAAAAATCGCTGATTATGACAATCCAATTGATCATTCTTATATGGAAGGGGAAAGTCCAGAGCAATATTTAAATGAATTAGAAAATTGGTACGCAGATGCTTCAATTGAAGATGTTTCATGGATGGAACTAGATAATACAAATATCCTCCAAGATGAACATACACAAAAAGCAGCCAGACCTAAAAATCAAACTGTCAATCATATGTATCACTCTATGAGAGATGGGACAAAGCTAAGAGAAATGATGATTTTCAATGAAATTATTAACAAGCCCAAGAGTCTTCGAAATAAATAATTGACATACTAAAGATGCGAACGAAACCAATGTATTTTCGGAATAGTTCGCATTTTTTTAATTTGATGAATTGTAAAATTAAGTGCGACAAATAAAGAAACCCATAACAGGTTCGTGTAAGATGTTAGTAACGACAAAAACATACACACGGAGGTCTGTTATGAGCTACACACATCTTACCATAGAGGAACGTTCAAAAATAGAAATACTCTATCAAGAAGGTTATAAAATTAATCGCATTGCCCAATTAATCGGGCGCCATCGGTCAACGATTTATAGAGAACTTAAACGATGCCCTTCAGATCAATACCAAGCTCAGGATACCCATGAAGGTGCCAATCAACGTGCACGTCTTAAGGGTAGAAATCCTAAGTACACAGTCGAGCTACTTAAAGACATTCAAGATAAATTAGAACGTACATGGTCACCTGAACAAATTGTTGGACGAGACTATCAGGGTAAACTTTCCTTTAAATCCATCTATAACTGGATTTACCAAGATATCTTAAAGGTACCCCTAACTGTCTTAAGACACAAAGGAAAAAGTCGAGAGCCTCAAGAAACGCGAGGAAAGTTTAATATCGGCACTCCCATCTCAAAACGCCCCAAATCTGTGAAGAATCGAAAAGAGTTCGGGCATT
>NZ_JBGQQZ010000081.1:0-9150 GCF_045528575.1 Ruoffia sp. FAM 24228 | reverse complement strand
TAAAAAGTTTTTCTTTAGCTTAGAAAATCGATTAAAATATTTTAATTTCGATAAAGTGATCCAAAATTGAAAAATAACGACTAGAATAACTCAATATTTAAAAGTATGAATTATTCAGGATAAATATTCATAAATATATAACAACTAAAGTGTAGAATGAGGTTTGGAAACAAACCTCATTTTTTAAACATGAGAATAAAACAACGGACGGCATGTTATGCTTTTATATTGGCCTAAAATCCGTTACTATTAAGGGTAGTAATTTTGAACATAATCAGTGTGTATAATGAAACACACATATAAAGTAGTTTGATTGTAAGCATAAATAGAAAGAGAATCATTTTTTGTCTATCAACCTATGAATGATTTAATAAAGTATAGAAAGAAGGATAATGAATGAAACGTTTGATACAACAGTTTTTTAACTTTGCTGTTGTCGGTGGGATCTCAACACTGATTGATTTTATTGTGCTATATATTAGCTATGAAATACTGGGCATGAATTACTTAATCGGCACAGCCATCGCGTTCATTATTGCCACCGTATTTAATTATTGGGCAAGTATGCGATTTATTTTTGTTAGTAAGTTTGGAAAAGACCAACGCTATAAAGAATTTACAATCTTCTTATCACTGAGTATCGTCGGACTTATCTTGACACAGATTTTGATGTTCGTATTTGTAGAATGGTTTGGTGTGGCAGTCATGATAAGTAAGATTTTCGTCACAGGTTTTGTGATGATATTTAACTTTGTATCGCGGAAAATTCTACTAGATGATTCGAGTGAAGATGAACCAATCAATTCGGTACATACCGAAAAAGTTGCTGTTAAGGAGGCAAATCATTTTGACAAGTAATATTATGACGATTGTCGTTCCTTCTTATAATGAAGAGGATACGCTGGAAATTTTTATGGATGCGATTTTAGAAACTCAAAAGAAATTGCCATCTGTTTTTATTGAGACATTATTTGTAAATGATGGATCTCGTGACAATACACTTGCAGTTATTAAGCAATTAGCTGCAAAATATCCAGATAGAGTTAGCTACATCTCTTTCTCAAGAAATTTTGGTAAAGAAGCGGGAATTATGGCAGGGCTTGAGTATGCTCAAGGTGAGTGGGTTGCTTTAATGGATGCGGACTTACAAGACCCCCCTGAGATGCTTGTTGAGATGCATCGATTAATTACAGAAGAAGACTATGATGTTGTAGGAACGAAGCGCGTAAGCCGTGAGGGTGAGCCGCCAGTGAGATCATTCTTCGCCAATTTATACTATAAGTTGAATAATGTCATCTCGGATGTCAAATTAGAAGAAGGTGTTCGAGACTATCGTTTAATGAAGCGCGAAGTTGTCGATGCTGTATTAAGCTTGCCAGAGAGAAATCGATTCTCTAAAGGGATCTTTAGTTGGGTCGGTTATAAAGTGAAGTATTTAGATTACTATAATGTTGAGCGAAGCGCCGGCGATTCATCTTGGTCTTTTACCCAACTCATTCGATATGCTTTCGATGGCATCATCAGTTTCTCAGATGCGCCTTTAACATTTGCAAGTATGCTAGGTTTAATTATCTTTATCCTTTCAAGTATTTATGGAATCTACATTATCGTTAAGACAGTTCTTCTCGGAGCAACAACACCAGGCTGGCCTAGTCTAGCGGTACTCATCGTTGGTATGGGTGGTCTGCAATTATTCTGTTTAGGTATTGTTGGTAAGTACGTCGCTAAAATCTTTAATGAAACTAAGCGTCGCCCACTCTATATTGTAAAAGAAGCTCATACACGCAAAGAAATTGAACAATAATAAAAAACCGTCTAAATCTCAAACGCAATTTGTAAAGAGATTTAGATGGTTTTATTTAATTAGTTACTACTTAAAGCATGTGCCGCCCATTCCGCATTGATTAAATGGAATTGACCAGTTTCTGTTGTATTCACTATCTTCTTATATTTGTCTTTGGCGAATTTAAGTAAATTATCACTAAAATCAACTAAAAGTTGTTCATTAGCCGTAATGTACATAATTTTTGGTACGCCATCTTTCATATAAAAGAAGCGCGATTTAACATCTTCATTCGGTTTTTCTTTCGCAAATAACCCATCAGTCAACAATTTAACAATTTCAACTTCACGGTCATTATAGTGATGATCAAATAATTGAATTTTTTCTATTAAATCAGCATGGTGTGTCACAATACGCAATTCGTAATCAGATAAGTCCACTTTCTCGTCGCGAGTCACATTTTCTAAAAGTGTACTCAATTGATCTTGTTTATTTTTTAAGTTTGGTACTAAAAAGACCATAAATTCTTTTATTGGATCATGATATAAGAATTCTGTTTCGATTTGTCTGCGTGTACCACAATTACCACATTCAAAATATTGTAGTTGGCCATTTAATAAGTCTTTTTTCAAGTTCGGCTGTAATTTTGAGTTTACACGTGTTTCTACTTCTTGTGAAGCGGGTGTTTCACACACAGGGCATTTAATTTTAACTACTTGTTTCATTGAATCCTCCTAGAAGCTGTTCTATTGATATAGTCAATACATTCATTATAACAAAATTAGATAATTTATACGATATCAAAGGCAACAAGTAATCATGAGTATGCTATAATTTAATTGATAGGGCTACCAAAGTGAATAGGAGCTCAAATAGGAGAAAAGATAAGGTGGATGACAAATGTCTTTAGGTAAAGAAGCTGTTGGACGAAAAGCAGCAGATTATGTGGAAGATGGGATGGTAGTTGGCTTTGGTACAGGATCAACTGCATATTTCTTTATAGATGAAGTTGGAAAAAGAATACAAGCTGGCGAATTGAAACACATTGTTGGAGTTGCGACGTCACGTCAGACATTAACACAAATGCAATCATTAGGCATTGAGAGTCGTTCGCTTGATGATGTGAACTTTATTGATTTGCTTGTTGATGGTGCTGATGAGACGACTCGTGATTTTAACGGTATTAAAGGTGGTGGGGGCGCATTACTCCATGAGAAAATTGTTGCCCAAAACAGTCGACGTATTATTTGGATTGTGACGGAAGATAAATTAGTCGACACTTTAGGTAAATTCCCACTACCGGTCGAAATTGTTCAATTTGGTAGTTGGAAGTTATTCCGTACCTTCGATCAGTCTGGCATGAATCCTACATTTAGAAAATCAGGTCAAGATACATTATTTATTACAGATTCTGGTAATTATATTATTGATTTAAATTTAGATGTGATTCAAAATCCTCATCAATTAGCATTTGAGCTAAGTAATATGGTTGGGGTTGTCGAACATGGTTTATTTTTAAATTATCCTGATGTCATATTATCAAGTGATGCTGAAGGAAATGTACAAGAAATTACAAGAAGCAAATAATCTAAGAATTGGAGGTAAGTTATGAGAGTTGTCGATATCATTGAGAAAAAACAAATGGGTGAAGAGTTAACGAAAGCGGAAATTCGCTTTATGGTAGAAGGATTTACAAATGAATCTATTCCAGATTATCAGATGAGTGCTTGGATGATGGCTGTATACTTCCTAGGAATGAACGAAAAAGAAGCCAGTCATTTAACGATGGCTATGGTTGAAAGTGGAGACCAAATTGATTTATCCGGGATTGATGGCGTTAAAGTAGACAAACATTCAACTGGTGGAGTTGGAGATACTACAACGATTATACTTGCACCCTTAGTAGCGAGTGCCGGCGTTCCTGTTGCTAAGATGAGTGGACGTGGTCTAGGACATACCGGTGGAACCTTAGATAAATTTGAAGCCATTGAAGGCTTTGAGATTGAAGTACCGATTGAGAAATTTATCGAACTAGTAAACAAGAATAAAGTGGCGGTTGTTGGTCAAACTGGAAACTTAGCCCCCGCAGACAAGAAAATGTACTCATTACGTGATGTGACAAGTACTGTTCAATCGATTCCATTAATTGCGAGTTCCATTATGAGTAAGAAAATTGCCTCAGGTGCCGATGCAATTGTACTGGATGTTAAAGTAGGTGACGGTGCGTTCATGAAGACCGTTGATGATGCGCGACAATTAGCTAAAACAATGGTTCAAATTGGTGAACAAGTGAATCGTAAGACATTAGCAGTTATCTCTGATATGAGTCAACCACTTGGCTTTGCTGTTGGGAATGCTTTAGAAATTAAAGAAGCGATTGATACATTAAAAGGCGAAGGACCAAGTGACTTAACTGAGTTATGTCTAGTATTAGGTAGCCAAATGTTAATAGCTGCGAATAAAGTCGAAACCTTAGAAGAAGGTAAATCCGTACTACAAGAAAAAATTGAAAATGGAGAGGCGTTAGAAACACTCCGTCAGTTTATTGAACACCAAGGTGGAAACCCAGCGGTTGTTGATGATCCAAGCTTATTGCCACAAGCAAAATATCAAACTGAAATTAAAGCGGACCGTGATGGAGTTATTAGTGATTGGACTGCACTTGAAGTGGGAGTGGCTTGTAGTTTGCTTGGCGCAGGGCGCGAGAAGTATACAGATGATATCGATCCAGCGGTTGGTGTAGTTCTTAAAGCGAAAGTTGGAGATTCAGTTAAAAAAGGCGATCCGATTGTTGTTATTCACTCGAATACAGAAGATATTTCTGAAGTTGAAGACAAATTAACAAAAGCCTTTAAGATTAGTGACCATAGTGAACCAATTCAATTAATTGTTGATACAATTAACCATGCATAGAAAATACTAAAAATCCCATTGTCTCAATGAAGAGGCAATGGGATTTTTTTAACGTCTTGCGAGGTATTTATAATCTATCTCACGTAATTCAGCATATTCACGTAGTGGACCACGTAGTAATAATTGAGTTTCTTGTAGTTCTTGGATGTTATGACAGTTGAGTAATAGAAGCATATGTTTGATTGCTTTCTCCCAATCCAGAACGATTTTTGTAGCGGCATCGACACCTTCTAAGTGGACTGTCTGAAGTAATTTACCAGATAGGCCAGTTGCTTTGGCACCAAGCGCAAGTGCTTTTACGATATCATAAAAGCTTCTGACTCCACCACTGGCAAGAATATTCACTTCTTTTTGTAAGGAAAGTGATTCCAATAAGGATTCAGGGGTTGTTTGTCCCCATTCGCCTAGTAGGCTGAAATCAATCGTATCCCGGCGGTCATTTTCGATATTAACGAAGTTTGTGCCCCCACGCCCACTGACATCGATGTTTTTAACACCTAGTGAAATTAATTCTTCCATGGTTTCTTTACTCATTCCAAAACCAACTTCTTTAACAATTACAGGAACATCTAAGCCTTCAACAATTTGTTGAATATTCTCTTTCCAAGTTGAGAAATCACGGTCACCTTCAGGCATGACAACTTCTTGGGGTGTATTCAGATGGATTTGTAAGGCATTTGCTTTTAATAAGTCAACAGCACGTTTAGCGTTTTCTAAGTCATGATGTGCACCTAAGTTTGCCATAACAAAACCATTCGGATTATTTTTACGTATAATCGTAAACGAATCTCTGACTTCAGGTTCTTTCAAAGCGACGCTGAAAGAACCTGATGCCATCGCTAAGCCTGTCTCATGTGCAAGTGTTGATAGTGAATCATTGAATTGTTTCGTATAGGTTGAACCACCGGTCATTCCATTGATATAGAAAGGAAAACGGTGTGTCGTATTTGCCCATTGAGTTGATGTATCTATTTGGTCAAATTTCACCTCGCTGAATGAATGATGCATAAAGCGAATATCATCAAACGCAGATGTTTGTAATTTACTTTGTTGTTCTAATGCCAAGTTCACATGATCATCTTTTCGTTGTTGAGCAAGTGAAGGTTGATTTTCTTTTGTCATAATTGCCTCCGATACTATGTTGTTTCCGTAGAGAAGGGGGGAGTTACTTGCAGTGGTAAAGCTACAATATCTTCCGATTCCCAATCTTTAATTAAAGTCTCTGTCTTGATATCTTTATGGCCAATAGCAATGCCGCAATCGCCACCACCAGCCCCAGAGGACTTAGCAATGTATGAGTGAGGAAGGGCTGTTTCAATAAATTGAGTCAGTTCATTCGTTTCGATGTCTAGTTGATAGGTATGACTCAAATCTAAGAGTAATTGCCGATATACTTGAATCTCATCTTGAATGGCAGTTAAGTTCTTTTCTTGAAAGCCAATACGCATGCGTTCAACCGATGCTTTTGCATTCTTTAAGAATGCTTTGAATTGGTCATCAGCTTGATTTAATCGATCAAGTAATTGCCCAACTAAGTTTTCAGTAGAAGCAGGGGATTGCGTCCAACCAATCAATAAAGTTAGTTCAGCCGGAACACTTAAGGACTCAATAACAAGGTCTGGCCAATCCATTAACAGCAAGGAAGCCACCGGTGTGTTTGCGTGAACCATCTCTTTCAGCCACTCACGGTCAAAAGATTGATAATAAACCCAGCCACCAGTCGTAATTGTCGCGATATCAGCCAAACTCCCATTTGATTTCGATAAAGCCAACGCAATCGCAGCCAGTTTAAAGATAGTCACATGGTCTAATGCTTGTACTCCATGATAAGCTAATATCCCTTTAATCGTCGCTACGACAATTGCACCACTTGAGCCTAAACCGAATTTTAACCCATCTTTATTAATTAAGTCTGAATTAAATTGAATATTATAATTTAAAATAGAGACATTTAAGCTTCGTAAAAGTGATTCAGTGACACGAATCGCATTAATACAATAGTGCCAACCAGTTGCAGTATTTGGTGCAACTTGGAAATGATTATCTTTTCGATCATAATTCAAAGGACCTAATTCAGACAAATTAGTCGTTATTACTCCACCTTCAGTATGCTCACTCGCAGTAACTCGAGCAGTTAAGAATTGATCGACCGCTATAATAATAGCCGGTTGTTTCGGGAATAAAATCGCATATTCACCCGTTATAAATAATTTCCCTGGTACATTAACGGTACTAGATTCATTGAAGGACGTTCGATTGAAAAGATCCTGTATCGATGTTTGTGTTGACAATATCTACACTCCTAACTAATCTTATGCGGTCCTTTTCCAGGTCCAGTTATAACTAGACGATCACTTGAAAAATGTTTTTCAAAGGCTTTCTTAATTTCTTCGGCCTGGCTTAAACGGCAAAGAACTTTCACGTTTGGTCCAGCATCCATTGTAAAGTAACAAGGAATGCCAGCTTCACGAAGTTCTCTGACGATGTTCATTGCAGTCAGAGATTCAGGTTCCCAATAAGTCATACTTGGATCAGCAGCAATAATCGTCGCATGCATCTTCATCGCATTATGTTCTGCGATTTGTCCAATCGTCGGAAAATCTCTATTCTCAATGGCAGGAATGATTGCTTCCAAATCTTCAGCCACTGTTTCCGGCCAAAGTTTGTAGAAAGGAGAAGTTTCGATAGTATGTTCCATTCCGACACGACTACTAATTTTCTTTTGTTCTTTATTAATCATAACAACAAGCATACCAATATCCCAATCAGCCTCATCAATCATCTCAGCAAAACTTGAATCCGATTCGTTCCCAATTCCTTTATGCCAAACGGTAAAGCCACCAAATAAACTACGAGTAGCACTTCCAGAACCACGACGAGCGTAGGTAGACAGTTCTTTATTCGATAGATTTGTCTCAAATAAATCATTACAGGCACTAGCTAAAGCTGCAAAAGCCGATGCCGAAGAGGCAAGACCGGCTGCAGTTGGAACATGATTGGTACTGTTTACGTGTACTGGTCGATGTATACCAGATAAATCTCTGAACATATTAATAAAACGCGATACTTTCTCGATCGCGTTAATGTCTTGTATTTGACCATCTAAGGTAAAGGTATCCTCATTGGATTGAGAATTCCATTCTAAAGTTGTTTCTGTATAAAATTGATCAAGCGTCAAAGAAAGACTACTTGTAACGGGAAGGAACAATTCTTTGTTTCGTTTTCCCCAATACTTAATTAAAGCAATGTTAGTATAAGCACGATACGTTGTTGTATCCATTTGTTTATGTTGCATTATAAACCTCACCTTATATTGTTTTTAAATCTAATGACCAAGTTTTTGTTGCGCCCGCATCCATCATTGCTTGTTGAATCAAATCGGCTTCGACTTTAGTTTGAGCTAGTGCGATTACACAGCCACCGAAGCCTCCGCCTGTAAGTTTAGCACCTAAAGCACCGGCTATCCAAGCAGCGTTAACGATACGGTCAATATGGGCATTTGAAATCTCTAATTGATTGAGATAGTAATGGTTATATGTCATCAAGCGACCTAATTCATTGATATCTTTCGCTTGAATCGCATCAACAGATTGTTGGACAAAGCCACCAATGGCCCTCATCACCGTTCTAATAAAATCTGGTTTCGATTCTTTTAATTGTCTCACCTTACTCACGGCTGTCTTCGTCTGACCTGGCATATCACTGTCAGCTACAACTAAGTAAGCATCTAGGTTAATTTTAATCGTTTTTGCTGTTTGACTTTTACGATAAATAACCGGTGAATTTGTACTAGCTAAAAGAGTATCTAAACCACTTGTTGATTCATGGGCGATAACCTCGGCTTGATTCACAATGAAATTCAACTGATAATTAGATATTTCTTGCTTGTAAAAATCACACAAAGCACGAACTAGCGCGACACTAACCGCAGCTGACGAACCCATACCTCGCCCTGAAGGAATCGAACTATCGATAGTAATATCCATAGGCGTATTCGCTAATTTAAAGCTACTCAGAGTCACTTCAATAGCTTGCTTAAGGTTATCTAAAGATTCCGGCGCATCTTCTATAATGCCATCATAATATGAACTATGAATGTAAGTATGATTAGATTTAGAAGGAGTGATCGTCACAGTCACATTGGCCGAATTAAAAGGTAATGCAATCGCAGGGTAGTCGTAGACAACCGCATGCTCTCCCATCAATATAATCTTACTATGAGCCTTACCTATACCAATAAGTTGTTTCGCATTTGAAGTCATTAATTTAGATTGATAATTATGTCGCTTTGATATGTCCATTTTCTACCTCCCATCACTTTTTTTATTTACGCCGATTGTAAAATTAAGCTAGACAACTAAAACAGCCATTTGTGGTACACTCAACTTGTAATTCCGACCAAAGAATACAAAGGAGTGACCACAAATGACCTACACCCATCTTACCACGGATGA
>NZ_JBGQQZ010000080.1:0-9619 GCF_045528575.1 Ruoffia sp. FAM 24228 | reverse complement strand
GACACGGATTCACCGCGGCTTCCAACAAGCTGAAGCAGAGCTAGAAAAAATGTTTGAAAGATTAACAAATTAATAAATCGATTTTATAGAAGGAGTACTTCATTTACACATAATTATTGACACTCCCTAAATAATCAAAACAAAACTTATCATTCTATTAGTTATATCTTAGTTTTTAACTAATTACAAATGTTTTTATATATCAGATTGACTTTGTCTTTTTCATATCTATAATTAATTTTATCTTATGTTACCATGAAGGAGAATAATAATGGGAAAAGCCGTTGTGCATGTTACATTTACTGGGAAAGTTGAGTTTGAATTCGAATATTCTGGTGATTTACTAGATTACGAATTAATCGATATGGCTATGGAAAACTTCGCTGAAAAACCTGAATTATTTGGTCAACTCGCTGAGTATGACTGGAAAATAGAACGCAAATAATCTGCTGTAAAGATTTATTAAACTATTTACTAGTTGAAAGTTATGTTTATTGCTTTCTATTTGGTATAATTAAAGTAGAATTAAAATTACTTGGAAGGTGAGTAAATGGATAATAAATCTCAATCGAAAGGTAAAGCAATATTAGTTGAAGTATTGAACGCATTGACTCACGGTATTGGTACGATTCTTAGTATCGTAGGGCTAATCTTACTTATCATTAAAGGAATTGATGTATCTTCACCCACTGCTATATTCGCTTATGTCGTTTACGGCGCAAGTTTAGTCATACTTTTTCTGAATTCTACCCTTTACCATAGTTTAAGTTTTACAAAATTCAAAGATTTTTTTCAACGATTAGATCACAGCGCAATTTATATTTTGATTGCTGGTACATATACACCTTACGTAGTTATTGGTGTAGGTGGACGATTAGGACTATTTTTCTTAATTTTAGTTTGGGGCTTAGCATTGATTGGAATCTTTTTTGAACTTTTCCATATTAATAAGTTTCCACGCTTAAGTACTTTTATGTACTTAGGATTAGGTTGGTTAGGTGTCACAATCATCTATCCACTTCTACAAACCATCGAAATTACAGGTATCGCTCTACTCGCAATTGGTGGTATTGTTTATTCCTTAGGAACAATCTTCTATAGTATGAAAAATAACAAGTGGATGCATATTATTTGGCACTTGTTTGTTATGGCTGGTGCTTTCTTCATGTACATCAGCGTATTATTTTATGTATAAAGAAACATCCATCCGTTTCGGCTGAAACGAATGGATGTTTTTATTTTGCTAAAGTATCCATAATGTTAAGGAGAGCACTCATCATATTATCTTCAAAGGGGGAGTGTCCTGCTTCTTCAATAATTTCTAATGAAGCATGTGGTAACTGTTGTTGTAACTCAAACGCCCCACTCACTCGACAATCAACATCATACCGTCCATGGACAATATGAATTGGGATATCTTTTAAGACTGAAATATGATTCGGCAAATAATTATCATCATCCCAAAACATGTGGTGTTTGAAGTAATGGGCTTCTAATAAGCCAAGTGATAAATCCCCTGGTTTAACTAGAGACACTTCTTGTTTGACTGGCTTATGTAACACTAGACTAGATTCCCAAATATTCCATTGTTGGGCAGCTGCCTCTCGCTCTTCTTTACTACCTTGAGTCATAAGATCATAATAGGCACTGATTAAATCACTTTGTTTATCTTCTGCGATAAATGATTTATATTGTTCAAATTCAGCAGGATAAAACTCACTTGCACCAAACTTAAACAACCAATCAATATCCGCTTGTCGGCCTAAGAATATTCCTCGCAAAACAAGATGCTTCACTTTTTCTTGATATTTAATAGCGTATGCTAAGGCTAATGTTGAACCGTAACTTCCACCAAAGACAATCCACGAGTCAATGTGACAATGGAGACGAATGACTTCTAAGTCCTCGACACTCGCATCAACCGTATTATTCTCAAGTGATAAAAAGGGTTTGCTGCGTCCTGTCCCTCTTTGATCAAATAAAATAATCCGGTATTTCTCTGGGTTAAAAAAACGACGTGATTTCTCACTAATAGCTCCCCCAGGACCACCATGTAGAAATACTACTGGAATACCTTCTGGATTCCCACATTCTTCAACATATAAAGAATGACCATCAGTGACATCAATATGATAGCTCTCATTTACTGGTGTATTTAAGTAACCAAGTGTCATATTTTTTCTCCCTCTATTTCTTACTCATTTGAATAGATTTTTTAATAGCTGCTGTTACGCCTTTGTTAATCGCTGATTTAAATCCAGCATGTTCAAGCGCAACAACACCCGCAATTGTCGTGCCATTTGGGCTAGTTACTTTATCTTTCAGTTCGCCTGGATGCATACCCGTCTCTATAACCATGCTAGAAGCGCCTTTTACAGCCTGTGACGCCATTTTACGACTTTGTTCACGTGAGAGACCATGTTCTGCTCCAACGTCGCTCATCGCCTCTATCAGTTGATATATGAAGGCTGGGCTCGACCCGGCTAAACCAGTTACAGCATTAAAAAGTGATTCTGGTATCGCTTCGACGATACCTGCGTACTGTAGACTTTTTTCAAAAAGAGTTATTTTTTCAACGTCAGTATTTTCTGATGTACAATATGCAATATACCCTTCGCCAATTTCGACTGGCGTATTTGGCATGGTACGAATCCATTTATGAGAAGCGGGTGTAAAAGTTTCTAGTTGCGCGATTGATAACCCCGCAGCCATACTCACCCAAGTTTTTGGTTTAGATTCAATGACTAAATCATCGAGTTGTTCAAAGATCGTTCCAAATTGATTTGGTTTCACCCCAATAAAGATGATGTCTGATTCATTGATTAATTCATCCAATGATTCTGATCCGACAACGTCTGCGCCAACTTGTTCAGCTAAGACGGCTAATTTCTCTTGTGTGCGGTTATGTAATATCATCGAGTACCCTGCTTTAAGTATTGCTTTTGCAATCGCAGACCCCATATTACCAACGCCGATCATTCCAATTGTTGGCATGTTATCCCTCTTTCTTTAGTCTAGTCCCACACGTTTGAATATAGCATCTACTTGTGTTAAATGATATGAAGGATCAAATAAGTTATTGACCTCATCTTTTGATAGTTTTTGATTGATAGTTTTATTTTCTTTAACTAATTCTTCAAAGGATTTTGATTCATCCCAAGCAATCTTAGTCAGTGGTTGAACTAAATCATAGGCTGCTTCACGTGTTAGACCTGCATCGATTAATGATAACATGACACGTTGTGAATAAATTAAGCCGTATGTTTTTGCCATGTTTTGTTCCATGTTCTCAGGTAAGACAGTTAATTTCTCAATGATATTCGCGAAACGATTGATTTGGTAATTTAGTAAAGTTGTTATATCTGGTAAGATAATTCGCTCTGCTGAAGAGTGTGAAATATCACGTTCATGCCATAGTGAGACATTTTCGTATGCGGGTGTAATGTATCCACGCATTACTCTTGCTAAACCAGTCACATTCTCACTACCAATCGGATTACGTTTGTGAGGCATTGCTGATGAACCTTTTTGTCCTGCAGCAAAGTATTCTTCCACTTCACGTGTTTCAGTTTTTTGTAGTCCTCTAATTTCAGTCGCAAATCGTTCGATACTTGTCCCAATTAACGCCATAACCGCAACGTAATGTGCATTTAAATCACGTGGCAATACTTGGGTTGAAATATCTTGAGCACGGATACCTAATTGTTCACAGACGTAAGCTTCAACTTCAGGAGGTGTATTGGCAAATGATCCGACTGCACCACTCATTTTCCCTGCTTCAACATCTTTCGCCGCTTCTTCAAAACGCTTTTGATTACGTTTTAACTCAGAGTAAAATCCAGCTAATTTCAAGCCGAAAGTTGTTGGTTCCGCATGAACACCATGGGTTCTTCCCATTTGAATGGTGTATTTGTGTTCTTTAGCTTTTTTACCAACAACATCGATGATGCGTTGAATATCTTTTCTTAATATGTCATTGACTTGTTTTAATTGGAAGCCGTATGCTGTATCGACCACATCTGTACTTGTTAAACCGTAATGAATCCATTTACTTTCATCACCTAAGCTTTCACTCACACAACGAGTAAATGCTACAACATCATGACGCGTTTCTTCTTCAATTTCTAAGATTCGCTCAACAGTAAAGCTCGCATTTTGTTTAATCTTGTCTACATCTTCTTGTGGAATCTCATCTAAGTTTGCCCAAGCTTGGCATGCTTCAATCTCAACTTCTAACCATGTTTCGTATTTCTTCTCAAGTGACCAAATATTTTTCATTTCTGGTCTTGTATAACGTTCAATTGTCATTATTTACCCTCTTCCTTACGTTGCCACCATTCATAGCGGTGTTTATGAATATTTTTTTCGTCTGTTTCGCCCCGAACGACTTTTGTTAATTCCCAGTTCTCTTCATCAATCTCTGGCATGACAACATCATTCAAAAATTTATCCTCGATAACTGTTCTTACCACTCGATCCGCATAATCAATTAAATCTAAGAAAACTTTAGCTCCACCAATAACCATTAAGTTACGGTCTTCTGACAAAGCCAATACGTCTTCAATCGTATGAACGACGGTTAGCTCTGGAACATCTTGTCCATATGTTGTATCGGTTGTTAATACAACCGTTTTTCGACCCGGTAGTAGTCGTCTATTCATAGATTCAAACGTTCGACGCCCCATTAACATTGTGTGTCCCATGGTCGTATCTTTAAAGAATTTTAAATCATTAGGCAAATTCCACGGTAGGTCGTTTTTATATCCAATCCCACCATTTAAATCTTGTGCAAATACAAATGTTATCATCATTTCACTTCCTTAAACTGCGATCGGTGCTTTTATTGAAGGATGCGGATTGTAATTCTCTACTTTAATCTCATTACTTTCAATTTTATCCAATTTTGCTTCACTTTGAATTACGAGTTGAGGTAACGGTCTAACATCTCTTTCTAATAACAGTTTAGCTTGTTCAAGGTGATTTGAATAAATGTGAGCATCACCAATTGTATGAACAAAATCTCCGACCTCTAAACCTGTTTCACGTGCAATCAAATGCGTTAATAATGCATAACTCGCGATATTAAATGGTATACCTAAAAAGATATCGCCACTTCTTTGATATAATTGACAACTTAATTTGCCATCTGCCACATAAAACTGGAATAAGGTATGACAAGGTGGTAAAGCCATTGAAGGAACATCTTCTGGGTTCCAAGCGGAAACAATGTGACGTCTTGAATCGGGATTTGTTTTAATTTGGTCAATGACTATTTTAATTTGATCAAGAGTGTCACCATTACGTAATTGCCATGCTCGCCATTGTTTACCATAAACATCCCCTAAGTGACCAAATCGTTCACTAAAGTCATCATTCGTAAGTATTTCATTTTGAAATTTAGTCATTTCTTCATCGTATTGAACTTTAAAAGTTTCGTCGACTAAGGCACGTCTACCGAAGTCAGTCATATCTGGTCCTTCATACGCATCACTTTCAATATAATTTTTAAAAGCCCATTCGTCCCATATATGGTTATTGTTTTCTAATAGGTAGCGTATATTTGTATCTCCACGTAGAAACCAAAGTAATTCTGATTTAATTAGGCCAAATGGTACGCGTTTAGATGTCAATAAAGGAAAGCCTTTTTGAAGATTAAAGCGCATTTGATGCCCAAATATGCTCAAAGTTCCAACACCTGTCCGGTCCTCTTTTTTTGTTCCTTCGTTTAATACTTTTCTTACTAAATCTTGATATTGAGTTGTCATTCTATAATTATCCTTCCTATAATGAAAGTTCACTTAAGTACTCATAACGTTCGTAATACTCTAGTAAAGCTAACTCTAGACTTTCTACCTTTTCTTGTAATTCCATTAATCTATATGCATCACTGCCTTGTGTAGCCATTTCTGCTTGAGTTGTTTCAATTTCTGTTTCAATTTCTGCGATATCTTTTTCGATTGTCGCCCATTCTTTTTTCTCATTATAAGACATGCGTTTTTTCTCAGTCTTTACTTTTTCGTTGTCTTTTTTCGGTGCATCATTACTTACTGTCTTCTCAGCTTGAGCGGGTGCCTTACTTTGTGTATTTAAATAATCACTATAATTCCCGTAAATTAACTTAAATTTACCTTCGCCTTGAATGTCTAATAATTGATCCACCGTTTTATCAATGAAGTAACGGTCATGGGATACGATAATTACGACTCCGACAAAGGAATCCAAGTAATCTTCTAGCACCGTGAGTGTTTCAATATCTAAATCATTGGTTGGCTCATCTAAGAACAATACGTTTGGTTCTTGAATTAATAATGTCAGTAAATATAAACGTCGGCGCTCACCACCTGAAAGATATTTAATTTGAGTACCGTGAGTCACTCTAGGGAAGTTAAACTGCTCTAACATTGATGCTGCTGAAACAGATTGTCCTCCATCCGTTTGAAATTCGTCTGCAATTTGTGTTAAATACTTTAGAACGCGCATCTCACCAGGTAAGTCTTGATCCAATTGACGGTAGTAAGCCATCTTAACAGTTTGACCAATTTCATACACACCACTTTTAATAGGATGTAATCCAGCTAAGGTGTTTAAGAATGTTGATTTTCCGATACCATTCTCACCAATAATACCTAGGCGTTCACCTTTGATAAAGCTTTTCGTAAAGTCTTCAATAACAGTCTTATCACCAATCTCAACAGTGACATTTTCTAAATCCATAATTCTTTGGCCGATTCTTTGTTGATCAAAGTTAAAATCAATCGCTTCATCTGCTTGATTTCGTGATTCGATTGAACCTTTTAAATCTTCAAAACGATTGATACGCGCCTGTTGTTTAGTAGTTCTTGCTTTGGCACCCTTGCGCATCCAACTAAGTTCTTGTTGGAATAAGCGGTTTTGTTTCTCTTGCATTCTTTCGTTATTGGCTGCTTCTTCGCTTCGTTTAGTTAAATAGTCTTGATAATTCCCAGAATATTCTCTCAATTGCCCAAAGTTTAGTTCTACAATTTTGTTAACTGAACGCTCTAGGAAGTAGCGATCATGCGTTACGAGTAATAGAGCTCCTTTATAAGTAGCTAAATATTTCTCTAACCATTGAATCGATGATATGTCTAAATGGTTTGTTGGCTCATCTAAGATTAATAAATCAGGTTCAGATATTAGCACTTGAGCAATCCCAATACGTTTACGTTCCCCACCTGAACATGTAGATACGAGACGACTTAAATCATTCAGGCCAAGCTGACTTAAGATTGTTTTGGCATTCACTTCAATTTCCCAACCATTATTTAAATTCATTTCATCACTCATCTTAGTGAAGCGGTCGAAATTGGTCGGATTCTCAGGATCATTTTCCAAATCTAAGCGTGCTTTTTCATAGCGTAATAACTTTTGAATTTGGGGTGCTGGACTATCATAGACTGTTTCTAATATCGTCTTTTCTAAATCCAATTCTGGATGTTGATCTAAATAGCCTATGCGATAATCATTAGGTTTGAGTATCTCACCTTCGTCATATGTATCAATATTAGCAATCACCTTTAATAGTGAGCTTTTTCCTGTCCCATTAGGTCCGATTAAACCAATTCGGTCCCCTGTGCGAATCGATAAGTCAACTCCACCTAGTAAAGTTTTTGTTCCGTAAGTTTTATGTAAATTTGTGATTTTTAATTCTTTCATATCAAAACTCCTCGCTAAATTCACTATATTATAACATAGAATAGACTGAAAAAAATCCAGGAACGATTAGGTCCCTGGGTATAATTACATCCCTCCAAATTGACTACGATATAAGTCAGCATAAATATTGCCTAACTCTAATAATTCCTCATGTGTTCCATCCTCCATTATTCCCTCAGGCGTTACAACGATGATGCGATCTGCATTTGTAATTGTTGCTAATCGGTGGGCAATGACGAGTGATGTTCGTCCTTGTGACAATTCATCGAGTGAAGTTTGGATAAATCGTTCAGTAGCAGTATCTAAAGCACTTGTAGCTTCATCTAAAATAAGAATTTTTGGATTTTTTAAGAAGATTCTAGCAATTGATAAGCGCTGTTTCTGCCCCCCTGAAAGCGAAACACCTCTTTCACCAATCTGAGTATCAACCCCATCTGGTAAATTTGAAATCACTTCTCGTAATTTAGCTGAATCAATGGCTGCTTTAACCTCTTCATCAGTTGCATCCAAGCGACCATACAGTACGTTCTCTTTAATCGTCCCATCAAATAAAAAGACATCCTGTTGGACAATACCAATTTGTTTCCGTAATGAACGCATTGTCACATCCTGAATATCTACCCCATCAATCGTTATTTTGCCGCCGGTAATTTCATAGAATCGAGGTAATAAATTTACTAACGTCGTTTTACCAGCGCCTGATGGTCCTACAAAAGCAACAGTTTGACCAGCTTTAATATCAATCGTTACATTTTCTAGGACGGGTTTTTCTTTTTTATAACCGAAAGAAACATTATCATAGCGAATATTCCCTTCAAACTTAGGAGCTTCAACTGCATTGGGGCTATCGAGAATATCTGGTTCTTTATTCAATTCTTCTTGTAATCTCACAAAACCAGCATAACCTTTTGGATAAACTTCTAACATCGCATTAATTCTCTCAAGTGGACGAATAAATACATTCGAAAGTAGAATATATCCAACGAGCTCACCAATTGTTAGTTCACCTACAATTGTATAATAAGAACCCGCCAGCAAGGCAAACAGATTGATTAAACGCATGACAATATAATTAAACGAAGAACTCGTTGCCATAGAATTATAAAATCTAACCATTGCTAATCGGTATTTCTCTGCTAAATCAGCGAAAATATTATTCTCGTATGTCTCATTAGCAAAAGCTTTAACTACTCTCATCCCACTAATTGAGTTTTGAATTCCAGCGTTAAACCGGCCCAAGTTTTGTTTAATACTCACATTAATATTAACCATATAACGGCTAAACAGCCCCAGTATAACACCTAAGATAGGAATTAAGGCGACAGTCATTAATGCTAATGGGACATGTACATTTAACATTAACAGAAACGCTCCAACTAAAGTCATAATCGTTATAAAAACATCTTCGGGTCCGTGGTGAGCTAATTCACTAATTTCGAACAAATCCGTTGTAATACGACTCATTAAGTCCCCAGTCTTCATCTTGTCAAAATACGCATACGATTGCTTTTGAAAATGCTCAAACAACTCTTTGCGCATGTCTGTCTCAATATGGCTCCCAAAGACATGGCCGATATATACGACTATATAATTCATAGTCGTATTAAATAAATATAAAGCAAATAATAATACTGAGAACATGACAATATGACGTAAATTTCCTTGTGGCAATATTTGATCAATCACCATATTCACGGCAATCGGAAAGAATAATTCTAAGATAGCTGAAATAACAGCACAAATAAAATCGATTGCAAATAATTTTTTATATGGAACGCCGATTGTAAAATTAAGCTAGACAACTAAAACAGCCATTTGTGGGTTCTTGAATTTTTGGTGTTGGTGAGAGAAATCTCACTGACACCTTTTTTTGTATGTACACAAAAGCCAGTGAATTCCTATATAATAAAGTTACCATACATTACTAAAAGGAGAATTCACTTGG
>NZ_JBGQQZ010000079.1:0-9732 GCF_045528575.1 Ruoffia sp. FAM 24228 | reverse complement strand
AGATTTCTTTGTGTTAAAATGAGTGTGTGACATGAAGATTCTCTCCTTATACTATGTTGTGGTGACTTAAGTATAACGAATCTTCATGTCTTTTTTTAGTGTTGCGTTTCATCTTACAACACACCATAATGTATCTTATCCTTACTATACAATAAAATTTGATAATATTCAGCTTCAGACTTACTATCTTTATTAAAATGGTGCAAATTGTCTTCAACCCAACAATTTGCACCATTATAAATATTACTAAAATCTAACATAATTAGTTTATTGACCAATCCATATTTAAGAGGTCTTTTTGAGGTTTTTTTAGTTCAAATTCTAACATATAATCAGTCGTTAGTAATTTTACAGAAGCAAAAACTCCATTTGGCTCAATATCAAATTTTGCACCATTGAATTTGTTTTTTAATTTATTCATATAATTTTTTTCCATTGTTTAATTCTCCTCGTATATATATATTTTACTGTGATTTTTTAACACAGCACTTTAAATTCTATCTAATCTGTGTATGTCGCAGATATTACGTTATCTTGTTTATTATTCTTCTTACACTATAGATTTCACAAAATATGCTTTATACTAATTACTATGATTTTCTATACTAAGAATATAATTTTTTAATTAACTTAAGGAATATTTTTGTTGTAAATTAAAGTACAAATAACCTATATTTAATTAGACACTAATTAAGTTAGATACATTTAATATCAAGTCATTTTTTCAATTAAGATAGAATTACCTTTTTCATACTTTTTGGAAACGTATTCTCAGAGTCAATATCAATAATTTCTATAATATCAGAAATTATAATCTGTCTATCATTAGAGTTATAACTTAAATTGCATGCAACAAAAATCAGAATCACTAAAAAAAATCGATTAAGATATCTTATTATTATTCACCTCCATTAAGTAACAAGTTGGAAAGCATTCACTTTCTATATTAATATTATCTCTCAAAAATGATTATAAGCAAGCCTCGTTAACTATATTAAACTGTCATTAGTGCACATCACATTATTCTAATCATAATCTTCAAAAAAATTAGACTTTCCTTGTTAAATATATTAAACTATGCATTAATAACTTAAAGGAGGCTATCTATGGATTCAATTGGCCACAGACTTAAAGTAATTAGGCTAAGTAAAAAAATGACACAGCAAGATCTGGTAACCGAAAATATTACTAAAGGATTCATTTCCTTAGTTGAGAATGGAAAGTCTAACTTATCAGTGGACAAATTTAGAGAAATATCTTATCAATTAAATCTTTCCTCTAAAGAAATAGGTTATTTAATCATTAACAATCAAATGCTAGATCAAAAACAATTACTTTCAAAACTATCTACGGCAATACTACATGATGATCTTTATTTACTTAACTTACTTTATAAACAAGAGACGGACTATTTTAGCAAATCAGGTAATATCAGACACAAGCACAACATTGATTTCATTATATTACACATCTATAAAATAAAAAAAATTCAAAACACTGAACCTTTAGACAGAATTTTGAATTATCTGGATAGTGTTGAGGAATGGATGACTTATGAACTAAACCTAATAATTAATTTATTACCCTTTCTTACAGAACAAGTTTATCCTCATTGGTTAACCAAAGTCGAGCATCACATTAGTAATAATATGGAAAGTAATAAACTACGACAGACTTTTTCTAAGATTTACATGAATCAAATATGGATGATATTACGCGAAGGTCAGTCTGAAAATTTACCTACTGTAAAAATTTATATTCACGAAACTGAGAAATTAATACAAGATACACAACTATACTACGATAAGAATAAATTATCTTTTTTGAAAGGTCTTTACACAATTTCTCAAGGTCAATATCAATCTGGCCTTAGAGTATCTGAAAAAGCAATCGAATTAATGTATCATTTTAATGACGAGCACACAGCAAGAGCTCATTCTAAATCTCTGGATGAATTTGTTAATATCATCAAAGAAAAACATCACATTAATACTTTCGATTTAATGTGACGCAAACTAATAGTCTTAATCATACAAAAATACACTTAAGTTTGAATAGTTCAAATTTAAGTGTATTCTTATATTTATTCCGCCAACTGCTTAACTACTTTTTTCAACAAATTTATCCATCGTTCAGGGACTACAGACTTATCAAGCAACACTGCATATTATGTTCTATCATTATTGTAGAAAGATTAAATATCCGAATTAATTATTTTTATCTGTCTCTTTATCTTCAGTTAGTTTATACATCACATCAAACTCATCAGCAACTTCTGAAAAATCTTCGCTAAACTCTAAAGAATTAATTCTCTGATCTCCTACTCTTAATGTCCAACTGCCATTATTCTCTGAATACCGATAAGTTGGATTCGTAATGATGAAAACATGTAAAGCGTATTCTTCATATTTTTCATTTGACTCCTCGTCCACATATTCAATAGTAGGTCTGTCCTCAGATGTATCATTATTTTTAGTCGGATCTGATAACTTAGTTAGTTGATTATTATTAGTTAAATAAGCTCCAAGATCATCTGTAACCAACTTTCGATTTGTTGTTTCAGTTGTATATGAGTCTAGGTCATTTAATAACAATACAACTTCTTCTTCTGAAAATATATACCCTTTAATCGCAGAATCCTCATCGGTCATATATATGCCATCAATATCAAACTCTTCATCACTATTTGCGAATACAATATTTTGTTCTAAATTACCAAATGTAAATAGAACACAAATTGCTATAATAAATCGTATACTTTTTTTCATTTTTATTATCCTTTCGATTCTTATTAATAAGTTAACCTTTAATAACTAAATGACATTATGAAATAGTGTACTACTACACAAAACAATGAAATTGTTCATTTTTTACCTTTATATACGAAGAATCAAAATCTATAATCTCAGTCATATAAATAGGCATGAATTTTGTATAGTTAATGGAAGCGGTTAATTTATAATTTTATTATATAATAAAATCAACTATAAACAACCCTAGTTAATTATTTTAAACTTTAAATAAGGTGATTTTTGAGAATTTATTTCGATTCTATTAGGTGATATAAAATTCCTCCCGAAAAGTCGTTGACATTTTCAATGTATCTACTTTTGAGGGAGTATATCAATATGCATAAACTAGGCTTTATTAGGCTACACAACTACAATTTCGAAAAAGCATCATTAAATTCACATCTAACAACAAGAAAATATTATTCTCGATACCAGCTTTGGAATCATTACAACTTAACTGTTTCCAATTTAATTGCTATGATAACCGTTTCGGTCGTTGACTGCGTTTAATTTTTCAAAAAGCTATTTCACTTTCTATAAAACAATCGAGTTGATGTATTATTTTATGATGCACTTACACATCCCTGATACAAATTTTAAATATCCTATAATCACTTGTTAAACTGTATTTATAAAAACTAAAAACCCCTCATCTCTAGACATAAATTCTAAAGCGAGGGGTATTCATATTTTTTTGATTTTATTACTCAGCTAATTCTTCAGCCGGTTTCTTTACTAACACACTTAATAAGATAGCTCCGACAATCCCACCAGCAAGCCAAGCCACGAGATACATCCATGGATTCGTTACACCACCGGCAAGAACCGCAAAGATTCCGCCGTGAGGAACATAACTCACACTACCAAATAACATACTTAATGCTCCAGCAACCCCACTACCTACTGCTAATGAAGGAATCACACGAAGTGGATTCGATGCTGCGAATGGAATAGCTCCTTCAGTTATGAAAGCCGCACCCATCACATAGTTCACTAAAGCACTGTTACGTTGTTCTGGCGCCCAAAGATTTTTGTTAAATGTTGCTGAAATAGCAATCGCTAACGGGGGAACCATCCCACCGATCATAACGGCTGCCATCACATCTGATCCTGCACCATTTGATGCTGTAACCAAAGCTGTACCAGTAACATAAGCTGCTTTATTAAGCGGTCCGCCCATATCAATTGACATCATAGCCGCAGCAACAAAACCTAGAACTACAGATAATTCAGATGGAATACTTGTTAATAAGTCTTGTAAACCTAACATGACTGCTCCCATGGGTGCATTCACGATAAAAAACATGATGAGACCCATGGCTAGAACACCTAGCACAGGATATAAGAAGATTGGCTTCATACCTTCCAGTGATTTTGGTAACCAACTTAAGCCTTTACGTAAGCACCAAACAATTCCACCCGCTAAGAAACCAGCGACTAAAGCACCTAAGAATCCTGATGCAACTGCATCTTCAAAGATTCCACCGGCATTAAAGGCTGTTAGAATACTTGGGTTAGCAAAAACCCCACCCATGAAACCAATCACTAAACCAGGTCGATCAGCAATAGATTGCCCAATATAACCTGCTAGTACTGGTAACATCATAGCGAAAGATAAATCTCCGAAAGTTTTTAAAGTATGAGCAATCGCATTATAACTTGCATCATCTGGATTCGCTGAGTTGATTCCCCAAAAGAATGATAAAGCAGCTAAAATCCCACCTGCGACGACGAACGGTAACATATGAGATACACCGTTCATTAAGTGTTTATAGAACTGACGTCCTAAAGATTCATTCTCCTCAGAATCGTCGGCTGACTGATCATATTGACTCGCGTGATAAATACGCGCATCAGCATTTGCGGCACGCTTCACTAATTCATCGGCTTTATTAATTCCGTCGGCTACTTTTGTTATAATAACTGGTTTACCATTAAAGCGCGCCATATCTACTTGCTTGTCAGCTGCTACAATAATCGCTGTTGCGCGTTCAATATCCGCTTTCGTTAATTTATTACCAACACCTGTTTGCCCATTTGTCTCAACTTTAATCGCATAACCGGCTTTATCCGCTGCTTGATTCAGTTTCTCTTCCGCCATATAAGTATGCGCAATCCCTGTTGGACATGCCGTTACAGCTAATAAGTATACATCATCCGCGTCTTGTGCTTGAGTATCTACTGCAGCAACTGTTTCTTTTGCTTGGTTTTCTTCTTCTTTTTCTGCTTCATATTCCGCAATGATATTTACAACATCTTCTTGAGTTTGAGCATCAAGTAAAGCTTGTTTTGCTTCTGGATTCATTAAGATACTTGATAATTTTGCTAAAGCTTGTAGATGTTCTCCGCCACCTTCAGGTGCAGCAATCATAAAGATTAATTTTGCTGGTTGACCATCGAATGACTCCCATTCAATTCCTTCTTGTGAGCGAGCAAAAACAATCGCTGCTTCTTTAATTGAAGCATCTTGAGCATGTGGAATCGCAATTTCGTCTCCTACACCTGTTGTTGATTGGGCTTCACGCGCTTCTAGTTTCTCAACATAACTGCCAACATCACTCACGCCACCTGCTTTGGCGAATTGTTCTGCCAAATGACGTAAAGTACTTGCTTTATCTGTTGTTGATAAAGTTAAATCCATCGCATCTTTTACAAATAATTGTGCTAGTTTCATTTTATCCACCTATCCTTTTTATTTCTATTTCTTTAATTAATTGATCTATCAATTCTTTTGTTGCGATTCCAACTGAAAATGCCGTCGCACTTCCTGATGCCGCTCCTTGCTTTAAACTGTCCTCGTACTGACCACTTTCAATATATTTTGCTATAAATCCTGCGACCATTGTATCTCCGGCACCTACGGAATTGACGACTTCGCCTTTAGGCACTGATGATTGATACACTTCTCCCGTCTCTGTGAGTAACACTGCGCCGTCGCCACCTAATGATACGATAACATTACGTGCGCCTTTTTCTTGGAGCATTTTACCGTAATGAATCACTTCTTCAATTGAATCTACCTTGACATTGAAGATTTCACTGAGCTCTTGCGCATTCGGTTTGATTAAAAATGGCTTATGTACTAAACAAGCGGTTAAAAGATCTTTATTCGAATCCAATACAAAATCAACCTGTTTACTTGCGCATAACTCAGCCACTTTAACGTAATGGTCGCTATTCATACCTGGCGCAGCATTACCGGCTAGTAAAACCGTATCTCCTTTGACTAATACTTCATTGAAATAATTAAATAACTTCTGAATATCCTGCTCTTGAATAACTGGTCCATTAGCATTAATTTCAGTTTCTTGATCTGCTTTTATTTTGACATTAATGCGCGTAATTGCATCAATGTCAACAAATTCAGGTTGTATGCCTTCTTCTTTTAATGATTTTTGAATAAAATCGCCTGAGAAACCTCCTAAAAAGCCTGTCGCAATATTGTGATGTCCTAGTCGCTTTAAGAGAACGGACATGTTAATACCCTTACCTCCAGCCACATATTCATCTCGCTTCACGCGATTCAATTCACCTAGGTGAATCACATCTGTATTCATAACTAAATCCACTGCGGGATTAAATGTAATTGTATATAGCATTCTTTAAACTTCCTTCACTTTTGTATGTTTTTCGTATTTTAATCTCACGGGTTCTGGCAATGTATTTGTAATAATCGATGCATCTTCCAGTTCAACTATTCGACAAAATGATATTTTATCAAACTTACTACTATCAGAAAGTACATAAACTTGATTCGCTTGTTGAATAGCTGTCTGCTTAACACTCGCCTCCTCACGATCAGGCGTTGTAAAGCCGTACTGAATATCAATTCCGTTTGTCCCCATAAAAGCTTTCGAGAATTGATACTGTTTCAATTGATTTTTCGCGTCAGTTCCAATCATTGCGCGTGTTTTAGGCTTGATAAACCCACCAACTAAAATCGTCTGTATATCCATCTCTGTTAATATATTCGCAATTTCTAAACCATTCGTCACAACTGTAATATTTTCTGCTTTGATAAAAGGCAACATTGAAAGTGTCGATGTTCCGGCGTCTATATATATAAAATCATTCATTTCTATTAACGTCGCTGCGTACTTTCCTATATGTTCTTTTTCAGTCATAAATTGCTGTGACTTCTCTTTCACACTCGGCTCTGTGTCTACTGAGAAAATGCGTTTAGCGCCTCCGTGAACTCTCACTAACTCGCCTAACTCTTCTAACTGAGATAGATCTCGTCTCGCTGTGGATTCAGAAGTCCCCGTTGCTCCAACGATTTCTTGTAGCTTCACAATTGAATTATCAGCGAGTAACTTGCGAATCGCTTGATATCTCTCCTCTGTAAGCATTTTCATCACTTCCTTACTAATAAGATACACCAAAACCAATCACAAATCAATCATTTTATTTCAAATAACGTTACATTCATTCAAATTTAATCATAAATACGGAGGTGATATGTGGATTCACCAGCTCAAGGGCGCGAGCTAGCGAAGTTCGACTGGATTCGCCAACTCAAGGGCACGAGCTAGCGAAGTTCGACTGGATTCGCCAGCTCAAGGGCGCGAGCTAGTGATTCCACACAATCCCAACTTATTTTTTAAAAAAAAATGGCCAACCTAATTCGGTTAGCCATTTATATACATTTTAATTTAAATAATCCAATGCTACTTTTACAAATGCCGCTGTCGCCATATAGAATAGTGATTCGTCCACATCAAACTTCGCGTGGTGGTGTCCGTGGAACTTGCCTTCAATATTAGATGGATTTGATAAGAAGAGGAAAGTCCCGGGTGCTTCATAAAGATAGTACGCGTAGTCTTCACCGCCCATTAATGGCTC
Source organism: Ruoffia sp. FAM 24228 (assembly GCF_045528575.1). NCBI lineage: Bacteria > Bacillati > Bacillota > Bacilli > Lactobacillales > Aerococcaceae > Ruoffia > Ruoffia sp. FAM 24228. The sequence continues at coordinate 2,098 of NZ_JBGQQZ010000079.1, read as the reverse complement.
TTCAACTTCAACTAACTGACCTGGGAAAATTTCTTCCAGCGAGTTCACAACTTCAGTTGTCACTTGCGCGTCATTAGTCACAGGTGGATATTTATAGTCGTAGGTCACGACACATTCTACATCCAGTGCTGCACCAATTCCGTGCGCAATTTGTTCAATCTTCCTATCTAAAGGCACCTTTATCTTACTGAACAACTCCGTGTTAAAGCGTAGAGCAATCGCCTTTACAATTCCTTCCTCTGGATTGTTCACAAAATCTGCTTTCGATTGTATCATAATACTTAAAAAGATGGTGAAACAACCTATAACAACCGCAATAAGTTGCCAAAGAAAGTGATTCAACTCAAGATTTTGAATCATCGGTCCCTAAAAATCTACTGAAACTCCTAATACAAACGACACAATTAACTGAAAATATTGCAACAAAGGAAAGCTCTTTCCAAGTGAAACCCCTTCCATTTCATTATAATAATAAAGATACATCTCACTAATTGAAAGATGTATCTTCATGGCTTACATATTTGTTCTAAGTATATCTAACGCTTTATTAAATTCTGAAATTGTTTCTGCTTCATCTTCTTTTTCACGCATCTCTTCTAAGAACAATATTAATTCTTGATTCGGTGATTCTTCAGTTATCTTAGCAATTGCCCACGCTGCTGTCCCGCGAATCATTGGACGAGGATCTGTCTCGATTACTTGCAGTAACTTAGGTATCGCAGACTTTTCACGGTAATTGGCTAAAGCAATAATCGCATTTCTCTGAAGTGGTTTCTTACCACGCCATGATCCGGCCATTTTGCCAAAGCTCTCTTTAAATTCACGGTTTGATATATCCAATAAGGGTTCAAGTACTGGATTTGTTAGTTCTGGGTCAGGTTCCATTTCCTCATGATGGTGCGTATTTATTCCGCGATTATATGGACAAACAACTTGGCAAATATCACATCCGTAAATAACGCGACCCATCTTCTTCCGGAATTCTTCTGGCATATATCCTTTAGTCTGTGTCTGATATGAGAGACAGACTTGGGCATTAATACGACCGTCCCCAAGTAAAGCACCTGTAGGACATGCATCAATACACTTCATGCAATCGCCACAACCAAAAGGTACTTCTTCATCCGCTTCAAAATCAATATTCGTAATGATTTCACCTAAGTACACAAATGAACCGAACTCTTCAGTAATCAACAAGCCATTGCGCCCTATAAAGCCAAGCCCTGCCCGCTGAGCAACCGCAACGTCAACGAGTTCTCCAGTATCCACCATCGGTTTAAAATCAACTGAACCAATATTCTCCTCATCTGCGGCTTCTTTAATGTAGGCAATGAGCTTATTCATTCGGTCATTGAGAATATGATGGTAATCCGTTCCCCACGACGCACGCGCAAACTCACCTCTAGGTTTACCTTTCTCTGACCGTGGCTTCTTCATGCGAGAGGGATATGCTAAAGCAATCGCAATAATTGACTTTGGTTGTTCAAAAATCTTCTCAGGATAAATTCTTTCTTCAATGTTCTTATGTTCAAAGCCAGAATTATGTTCTGCAGCTCTTTGCTGCTTCAAGCGATCTTCTAAAGTATAAAATGGCTCCGCATGTGTAAAACCAATCTTATCAATCCCGAGTTTTTCAGCTTTTAACTTAATCTTTTCCTTTAGTTGTTGGTTCAAATCAGTCACCTCCACAAATCGACTCCTAATGTTAATCATATTATATCATCTGACCAATATATTAGAAGGAAAATATCTAAACAAAAAAAGACCAGAACCCTTGGGCTCTGCTCTCAATTATACAATGCATGGCAACGACCTACTCTCACAGGACCAAAGGTCCAACTACCATCGGCGCTAAGAAGCTTAACTGCTGTGTTCGGCATGGGAACAGGTGTGTCCTTCTTGCTACCATCACCACACATTGTTTCTTTATAAGTAATCTATACTTAGATCACTCAAAACTGAATATCAACATTATATTTTCTTACCTGCTAAACCTGAATTGGTTCGTGGTTAAGTCCTCGACCGATTAGTACTCGTCCGCTCCGTACATTACTGCACTTCCACTTCGAGCCTATCTACCTGATCGTCTTTCAGGGGT